>JAMOQF010000200.1 GCA_027064125.1 Acidobacteriota bacterium | reverse complement strand
GATAAGTGATACTTTAGCCTTTTTTACCACTTTCTTACTTGCCCACCCTATATGCCCCTTAAATGCTAATAAAAGAAAAAGGCCCTCTTCATTTTCACAGTCCAGATCTGGTCTCAATTTGGATTCTCATTTCTATTATTTGCTTTTTTTTAATGTTCTTTCATCTTTCGATATAAATTCATTTTTTTTAAACCTTCAAATTTTCTCTTGCCTGACACCTTTTTTAATCAAATTCAGGTATGTTTCCATCCTCCTATTTCTATCCCCTTAAATTTTTTAAAAAATTCCTCAACTCTTCTGGAAGATCTATTTCTACTGTCAGTAATTTCCCACTAATTGGATGATAAAATTCCAGAAAATAGGCGTGTAAAAAATATCTATTTAAGCCAGAAATAAGGCCTTTATACTTTTTAAATTCCACTCTATTTAAAAAGCCCCTGTCATACAAATCATCTCCCACAACTGGATGGCCAATATGACTTGCATGAACTCTTATCTGGTGTGTACGGCCAGAGTGAATTTCAACATCCACAAGGGTAAAATTTTCCAGAAACTCCTCCGGGGAAAAAATGGTCTTTGCCTCCCTCCCCTGCCTGATGTCCACCGCCATTTTAACCCGGTTTTTTCTATCCCTTCCTATTGGAAAATTTACCTCTACTTTTTGTGAAAGTCTTCCATACAAGAGAGCCTTATATTTCTTTCTTATCTTCCTTTCCTTAAAATATTTCGAAAATTTTTCAAGAACATCTTTTCTGAGTGGTATTATCAATAAACCAGAAGTAAGTTTATCAAGTCTGTGTACAATTCCCGGTCTCAAAGAATCATATCCCGGAAGGGAATTAAAATGATACATTAAAGCATTTGCAAGGGTACCATCATAATTTCCAGGGGCAGGGTGTACAACCATTCCCGCTCTTTTGTTAACTATTGCAAAAAATTCATCCTGATATACAACATCTATTGGTATTTCCTGAGGTTTTGCGCTTAATTCTCTTCTTGGTAAAAGTTCAATCCTCACCTCATCTCCTTCCTTCAACCTGATCCCACCTTTTTTAAATATTTTACCATTGACAGATACCCCTTTTTCCTTTATTGAGGATAAAATCTCATTTCTTGATACTCCTTCAATTTTCTCAGACAAAAAAAGGTCCACCCTTTTATTGACATCCTCTTTACCTACAACAAAGAAAAAGTCTCTCATAATTTAAAAGAGATTTGTAAATTTAAAGAGAAAGGCAAGCAAAACAAAAATTAGCCCTGAAATTCTAAAGGAAAGAATAATTTTGGAACCAGTTTTTGGTATCTCTCCCTTTTTTTTCCATGCATACAGTAGAACTCTTGGCATAATCACAAAATCAAAAACACCTAAAAACAAAAAAAGATAAAAAGGAATCAAATTACCACTCAACTAAATCCTCCACAAAGAAAATAAAAGGGAAGGAACATACCTTCCCCAAAAATTAATCTATTATTTTTACCTTATAACCTTCTTTTACTTCATTACCAGATTCTTTTCTTGCAAGGGACCTATCAGGTTGAACCTTATAAACAACAAGAACACCTATTGGAACATCCTCTGAATAAACCACATTTCCTTTAGAATCCTTTATCACATTTTCCTTTAAAATTTGCAATCTATCGCCAACCCTTATACCATTGTTGGAGCCAAGACTTACAACGATTAAAGAATCACCACTAACCGCAAGTACTTTTCCCGGAACATGTCTCAATTTTTCAAGTGCCTCTTTCCTTGCCCTTTCCTCTTCTTCTTTTAATTCCTTTGCACGGGATTTATGTCTTGCGAGAAAAGAATGATCCATCTTATTTATTATATCGTGAATCGCTTCCATGGTTGCCCTACCAACCATACTGGATAAAAATTCATCAGAGGAGACATCAAGGGCTCCTCCACCGCTTCCCCATCTTCCACCACCAAAACTAAGTCCTTTTCTGCTACACTTTCCTTCACCATAATCTGCGTAAACAGTTTCTCCTGACGTGGCATCCACAATTCTGAAATCTATTCTCACATAAGCCTCTTTTTTCTTATAACCAAGCCCTCCAAAGATTCTGCCACCCCATCCACCACCGCCAATTTTTTTCTTCTTGGCGCCAAAATTTGTCACCTTTGCAAAAAAGTAATATTCAACACCTTTAATGTGTCCCTTTTTAACTGCAGAACTCTGTTCAACATAACCTGATTTTCCAAAATCCACCTCATCCATCAACTCTTTCACAGCAGCCCTTTCAATTATTCTATATTTACCTGTTTTTTGAAGTTCTGTAATAAAGAGATCTGTCAATCCATTTCCAACTGTTGAATTATAGTAATTTGGGGGATTCTCAAAAGTTTTAACAGCAATTACAGGTTTAGAAAAACTTTCAGTATTTCCCTCATCTTGAGCAAGAAAAAATGAAAAAAGAAACAAAAATGAAATAAAAATCAAAAACAAACCTTTTTTACCCTTCATAAAAAAACTCCTCCTCACTTTTTATTTTATTATATTATAATTTCACTTTATAAAAAAGTAATTATAAACCACAAATCCATTTTATTAGATAATTATTTACAGGAAAAGGTTCAATGTTTTTTCCCAAAACCTTTACACTAAAAGACAAGATATATTTTCTCATATACCCCTTTCTAAGGCTAAAAATAATTTTAAAAATATTAAGGCCCTTTTTCAAGCATCCCATTCTCACCTTAAAAAACAGTAAATATTTCTTTAAAAAGAAAAAGGAAGAAAATTTGATCTTTTTGGGGACTGAAAATGAAGATGAATTCTTCAAATATATTGAATATTTAAAAGAAAAATTTATAAAAGGGGAGATCAAAAAACCTGAAATCGTCATATTTAAGGCATACTGCGAAAAACCTTTAAATTGTGTATGTAAAAAATCACCAAAAAGCAAGTACTACAAAGAGAAAGCCCAGAGAAGATTTAATGAATTTTGCAATATAACTGGAAAAAAGGTAATATGTAAAACTCCCTACGGTTACTGTAAAGTGGGTGAAACCTTTAAAAGATTAAAGGAAAATGAATTTTTAAAACCTGAAATAGTAATAATGCTCGATGAAAATCAAATGACAGATATATGGGAAGAATTTATGGATTTTCAGGCAAAAAATGGCTACATAAAACCATTTCTTATGGATGTCTGTCCTTTAGCCCACTGGATGGCTGAAATCTCACTATATAGAATTAAAACCCCCATTGGCATAGTTTTTCCTCTTACAAAAAACGTGTGTAAAACCATGAATGACTACATAAAAGCAGATGGTGGAATGAAAAAAGAGGAGACACCAACCTTAATGGAAACCTCCACACAAGAAAAAAAGGAAGAAATCCTCAAAAAATTAAATCTGATCTAAATAAAATTTAACCTATTAAATCTTCAAGATCGTCTTTTAGTTCTCCAGTCCTTTCTACAAACTCTTCTTTCTCGCTTTCTTCAACAATAAAAGGATGATCCACATTGTACTGATCCAGGGCACTCAAAAAATAGGTTCTAATTTCTTCAATGTTTTCTCCTGAATAAAGAAAATCCGCCATATTCCATATGGCCTTTATCGCTTCTGTGGTAGAAAGTTTTAAATCTGTAATTACATCCCCACTAAAAACAAAGGGAGGTGTAAAATCTTTTGCAACCTTTAACTTTTCAATTAATTTCTTATGAAAAGAAGGGTCAACTGATTTCATTTTATCTAAAAACTCATTTATGGCAAGTATTGTGAGATCCTTCTCAGGCGTATCCTTTTCAAGCAATTCTATACCCACTTCAAGGTTATAAAGCCTTGAAATAAAATCAAGTAATAACCCTCCTTTAATCACATCTCCATGCTGAGGAGCAATAATATCAGGAAAGGGCTCAAGTAAAGTTATTCTATTTATTGTCTCCTGAAGTGCCCTCGTGGAAGGCATATATATTTCATGAAATAGAGAAATTCCATCCCAGGACTCCTCAGTGGCATACACCCCTTCGCCATCTTTTCTCGTATCGACACCTGCAAAGAAATCACCTGTAAAGAGAATCTTCGTCTCAAGGTCATAAAACATCATTGCCCCTCTAAAATGACAATAGGTGGCATTTACAAATCTAATTTTATGTCCTGTTGCTTTTATATTTAAGATATCCCCCTTAAAATCCTCAATGGCCATAAATCTGTCTTCAGGAATTCCTCCATACATCTTCAAAAGTCTCCATGTATCAATAGAAGCAAAAATTTTAGCCTTTGGAGCTGTAGCAAGCAGTGCAGGCACAACAGATGTCAAATCGGGATCCTGATGGCTTAAAAAGATTAAGTGGGTGTTTTGAATTCCTCCAAATAATTTTTTTGTGGCAAGAATTAAATTGGGCAGATCCTTCTTCGTACCGGGATCCATAATCATATTTATGGCCTTACCTTTATCATTTGAAAATCTCTTAAAATAAATGTTTCTGTGAAAATCCTTTTCATCACTTCTTACAAGGTAAAAGCCTTTACCAATCTCATAAATTTTCAATTCCTTTGCATCACTCATTTTACTCTCCTAAAATAAAAATAATTTTAATTATAATTCTAAAAATGAATTATAAACATATAACATTTTAAATGTAAAGGAAAAAGCAATAAGATTAAATGCCATTTATAATCCTTTTTTTATCAAGAAGTTCCAAAGTGGTATTTATTACTTCCACCAAATTTTCACTTTTCGCAACTCCCTTACCAGCAATGTCAAAAGCAGTACCATGATCAACTGAGGTTCTCAAAAATGGCAAGCCAAGTGTAATGTTTACGGCATTTCCAAAGGAAAGTAATTTAACTGGTATCATCCCCTGATCGTGAAAGAGGGAAAAAATCACATTGAACTTTCCACCAATTGCTCTTAAATATATGGTATCAGCCGAAAAAGGCCCAAAAACTGCAAGTCCTTCATTTCTACACTCCTCAACTGCAGGCTTAATTTCAAGATCCTCTTCAACTCCAAAAAGCCCAGCCTCACCACCATGGGGATTTAAGGCACAAACTCCTACGGAAACACTTTCTTCATACTTTTTAATTTCTCCATACACAAATTTAATCTTCTTGACAAGGGCATCTTTCTTAATAAGTGTAATGGCTTTAGAAAGTGGAACATGTGTGGTAAAAAGGGCTGTCCACAACTTGCCACTTAAAAAACTCATGGCAACTTCAGGACTGTTGGTAATTTCTGCAATGAACTCAGTATGCCCAGGATAGTGAAATCCACCAAGAGATATGGAACGCTTATTTATGGGACAGGTAACCAGTGCATCTGCAATCTTTGACATGCAAAAATATACACCTTTTTCAATATACTCTATGGAACACTTTCCATAAAGCGCCCTTTCCACACCATAAATTATTTTATTTGGGATATTTTTAAAATCCACAAGACAGGAAAAGTCTGGCTTTGAGGACTCAAATCTCTCAAGGGAAATAACTGGAAGATTAAATTCTATACCAATTTTTCTCGAAATGTCATTAAAGGCCTTAATATCTCCAAGAATATAAAATATCACATCTTCCCTACCCCACTTACCCTCCTTTAAAGCCTTTACAATTATTTCAGAACCAATCCCCGCAGGATCTCCCATTGTTATGGCAATTCTATACATCTCTTCCCACTAAAAGAAATATTATTTCCCGCCCTTTGCTCTCTTCCTGCTCATTTCTAAAATTTGGGACTCCTCAGCCTTGTACATATAGAGAATGCTCGATTTGTAAATTAAAAGATTTGGTTCTCCATCTCTATTCAATTTAATACAATTCTTATCATACCACTCAATAACTCCAAGTAGTTCCTCACCATTTACAAGTACAACACACATGGGGGTTTTATTGTTCATCTGTTTTACATAGTAATAATTTTCAGCATGGGTCTGCTCAGGGGGAACTTTTTTTCTTTGATATGAAGCATATTTAGGAACACCTACAGCAGGAGCATCACCCACCGTTGGTTTTATCAACTTCCTGTTGGTCATAAACCCTCCTTTAATTAGCAAAAAAGCCAAAACTTATTTTAATTATTATATCACAAACTTTTTATTTTAAAGAAATTTTTTCTATTTAATCATCCTCATCCACAACCACATCTTCCCCTTCAACACCATCTTCATAGTGTTTCTCAAACATCAAACAACACATTAACCTACCACAAATACCTGAGAGCCTTGATGTACTCATATTAAGACTCTGTTCCTTTGCTGCTTTTATTGGAATGGTTTTAAATTCTCTCATAAAAGTATTACAACAAAGTATTCTTCCACACCTTCCAATTCCCCCCCTCATTTTAGCCTCATCTCTTACCCCTATCTGTCTCATCTCAATCCTGGTTTTTAAAACCGTTGCCAGATCCTTTACAAGTGCCCTGAAATCCACCCTCCCATCTGCCGTATAGTAAAATATCACCTTACTTCTATCAAAAATATATTCAACCCTTGTTAACTTCAATACAATATTGTGCTTTTTTACAAGATCTAAAAAAACTTTTTTGGCACTCTCCTCCTTATACTTTTTTTTGGCAAAAATACTTAAATCCTTATTATTTGCTATTCTTAAAACTTTATTTTCCTCTGAAACTTCAAAACCTTCTGGCTTTTTGTCATATATGGACAAAACCTTTCCAAATTCCATTCCTCTCTTCGTCTGAATTACACAGTAATCCCCAACCTTTAAACTGATATCTTCATCATCAAAAAGATAGAGGTCCATAAAAAAAGAATCGGCCACTCTTATAAACGCGTATTTATTCATATCCTTCTACATCCCTTTCACTTTTTATAAAAAAAAACAAATTCCACAAAAAAAGATCCCTTTTCAAATTTAAATCCCTATTTTCCTCATAATCAAATAATTTAAAAGAAATCTCAAATAAACGTTCAAAATTCAACCTTTCAGCAAAAAAAACAACTCTTTCCAGTTCATTTAAATAGTAAAGCCCAACATTTGAAAGACGGGTTTTAACTACAAGAATATCCCTTAATAAATAAAAGAAAAATTTCAAAAACTTATCAAATACTTCCTCTTTGACACAAACGCTTTCAATTATTCCCCTTATGGAATAGAGGGGATAATTATTATCCAAACATATCTCAAGAAATGTCAAGGTTTTATTTTGAAAGGAGTGAATTTCTTTTCTGTCAAAATCCACAATTTTCCCGGGACTACCATCCAGAAAAAGTGCATAGGACAGTGCATCTTCATAGGGAATATTTTTTTTAGTTGAAAGAAATCTTGCCAGTTCTTCATTTTTAAGGGGTAAAAATTCAAAAATTTGACATCTGGATCTTATTGTAGGAATTATGCCACTTAGTTTTGAAGTTATCAAAAAAAAGATTACATCCTCTGGCGGTTCTTCAAGGGTTTTTAATAAACTATTTGCCGATTCACGATTCATTTTTTCTGCAGAGTCAATAATTATTATCCTCTTCTCAGATTCAAATGGAGAGAGAGAACATTTCTTAACCACTTCCCTTATTTGATCAATCTTTATAAAATTTCCTTCAGGCCTTACAACAGTCAAATCCAGAAAAGATTCATCCTCTATTCTTTTACAATTTTTACACTCTCCACAAAAGAATAAGCCACTACCTTTATTTTCTAAACAATTAATGGCCTTTGCAATTGATTTTGCTAAATAAAACTTTCCTAAACCATCCCTACCACAGAACAAAAATGCCGGTGGAAACTCCCCCTTTTCCAATAATCTTTCAAAATAATGTACAATTTTTTCATTGCCAAAAAAATTAAACTTCATCTTTCATTTTCTCTTCCACAATCCTGACAATCTCCCTATGTATCTCATGCCTATCCCTATTTCCACGAATTAGGTATACCCTCTCAGGCTCTTGATTCGCTATCTTTAAATATCCATTTCTAACCCTCTCAAAAAAATCCCTTTCTTTTACCTCTATTCTATCACCTTCAGTAAGCCTCTTAAAGGAAACTTCCACTGGAAGATCCAATAAAAATGTAATATGTGGCTTAAGGGTAATACCAGATTTTATAGCCATATCAAGTACAATATCAAGGGGAATTTTTCCTCCATATCCCTGATATGCAACTGTTGAATCCTGAAATCTATCACTTATTACAAATACTCCCTGTTCTAAATTTGGAAGAATAACATTTTCTATGTGATAGACCCTATCGGCATACATTAGTAAAAGTTCACACATGGAGGAAATTTTAAATCTCAAATCCTTGAAAATCCTTTCTATTCCGACGCCAAAATCACTACCACCGGGTTCTTTTGTAATAAGTACATTCTTTCCCTTTTTTAAAAGGTAATCCCTTAATAATTCTATTTGAGTTGTCTTACCGCATCCATCTATTCCCTCAAAAGTTATAAACACTTTTTTCTACTTTCCTCCTGAAGAAAACATCTTCAAAATCTTCTCCTTAATTTTATTTTCAAATATATCCCTTTCATTCCTGCCAAGTGACTCTTCAATTGCTCTGAAATAAGAAGTCAAAAGAGAAAAAAGAGCCCTGATGAAAAATTCCTCATCCTTCCCACTATTTACAAAATTCAATTTAAAGATATCCTCATTAATTTTCCCGGATATAGATGGAGATATATCTCTAAAAACATCTGGAAACTCACCTGAAACTTCATTAAAATATTTTATCAGGATATTCCCGGAAATTGTTCCAATTCTCTTACTTAAAAAGAGAAAAAGTTCCTCAAAAACTGAATTGAATATTTTAATCGCATAGGATATCTCAGAAAAATCTCCTGAAATTAAACTGAGTTTATATGTCTCCTGCTTTATTGACCTCAACACATCTATTGTTATAAACCCCGAAAGGATCCTAACAGTATCAAAGTCCTTCAAAAGGCTCTTTCGCAAAATTTCCCTTACCTTTTTTCCATTGGAAAAGGAAGCTATGTCCATCTCCTCTGAAGTCAATTCAAGTTCCTTTAATTTCTTATCAAAATTTGGAGCCTTCACAATAACATTATCAAGGGAACCTATTACCTTGTTTAATACTTGAAAATCAGTTATTCTCTTTACTCCATTAAAAATTAAATTGGAAGATGTTATATTAAGTTTTATGCTTTCCTTTTTCTTTTCAGCCTTAATAAATTCAAAGGATCCTTCACTCCAATCAAAAACTGAAAAAATTATAGATTGAACCTGCTTTTGAACTGCCTGAACCAGTTCGTTGACATCTATTATCTTTTCCTTAAGGAGCACCTGACCATGTCTTACGCCGGGAACAACTTTCTTGGAAGTTTCAATATACTGTTCAAGTGTTATTATACCTTCCCTCAAAAGCACATCCCCCAGACTATCCCTTTTTAAATTTGAATAAGCAAAAAGGATTTTACCTTCCTCAAAGTAAATCTTCTTCTTAATGTTATAAAGTTGAAGTACAAGCATTCCCGTGGCTTCACTCATACAGATTGAATGTAAAATTTCAGGTAAGGTGTTTACCTTTAAACTTCCTCTGTATATCACCTCTTCACCTGCTCCAATCCTTTAAAAATTTAATTTCAAGAATCTTCACCTTTTTCAAAGGATGCTCCTTCAACCTTCCACTACCCCGCTTAAGATGAGAAATTTTCTTGACCACATTCATACCATCAACCACATAGCCAATAATAGTAAACTTTCCATTCCATTGAGGAAAATCCCTTAAACATATAAAAAATTGACTTGAGCCATTGTTGTCTCCGACTGGATGGGCAATTGCAACAGCAGACTTAACCATTTTTAAATTATTTTTTTCAAGGGGAACACTTTCCTCATAACTCCCAGTTCCATCGTTATACAAATTCCCATCTTTACTTAATGGATCTCCACCCTGAATTAAAACATCCGGGATAACCCTGTGAAAGGAAGTACCAATATAAAATCCATTCACACATAATTTTTTAAACAATCTCACACTTTTTGGACTTTTTTCAGGATACAGTTTTATGACAATATTCCCCATATCAGTTTTCAAAAGTACAATATTCTCAGCAGGTATTTTCACTTCCTTTTCCACATCTAAAAACTCAAGAGGAGATTTTTTACTATTCTTTCTCTCATTTTTTCCACATGATATTAGAAGAAACAGGAGGAACAAAAGAAACAATACCTTCTTCATAAAAATCTCCTACTGTACATTAAAATTTTCATTACTCTTCTTTACCAGAACACCTTTTCTCTCAAGGCTTGCAACAACATCGTCCAATTGCTGTTTTAACTTAACAAGAGAACCTATAGAAAGCCCCAATCTGATAAAAACATTTGACTGTAGATAGTCATCAGGTTGCAAATTATTTGTTTCCATCTTTCTATTTATATCTATTACATCCTTCAGATCCACAAAACCCACATCAATAACCACATCCATATCAACCTGCGATATGGAAAAGTGATTTGCAAATCTCACATTACTTGCACCATCTTTGTAAACCAATTTTACTGGAATATTTCTTTTCACTGCCATAAAAAACTCCTTTTATTTTATTTATTTCCTAAGTTTTGATTTTATACCACTTTTCTTCTCCATTAACATCATTTTTTCTTTTAATTCCTTTTCTTTCCTTTTTCTTCTATTCCCATCTATATATTTTGAAGAAATGGAATTCAAAATATCAAGTGCTTTTTTATAATCCTCCAGGAACTCATAACAATCTACAAGTAAAATTTTTGCCTTCTCAGAAATTTCTGGATATCTCCCCTCACAATTGGAAATGGTCTTTTTCAAAAACTCAATGGAAGAGGAAAAATTTTTATTCATGTAATAAATTATTCCTATGTTAAATAAAATTTTACATCTATAATCCAGATATGGATTTTCTCTCAAAAGCCTCTTTAAACCTATTAAAGCCTTCTCAAATTTTTTCTGATTTTGATATAGTTCCAATATTTTAAAAGTGATTTTGACGATTTCCCTTTTTCCATTGGAAAGAGACCGCCCCTTTTCAAGAAAAGAAATGGCCTTATCATAATCGCCAATGGCTTCATACACTTCAGAAAGAGATAGATATACCTTCTTCTTTTCACTTTCACTTTTTGCAAACTTCAGTGCCTTTTCATACGAATCAATACCCTTCTGATATTTCTTCAAAGAGTAAAAATATATATCCCCAAGTAGTGAATAGTATTTCCATTTTTCCTCCGGAGAATTTACCCTTTTTAAAATTTCATCAATTGTGTTAATAGAATTAAAATATTCCCCCCTTGACATTTCCAGATAAAGTTGAGATTTATAATCATCCAATCCTTTAACCCTCAAGGCATACCACCCCAGAATTAAAAGGATAGAGATCAAGAGAGCAACAAAAGGCAGGTGCAACCAATTTTTCATAAAAGAAAACTTCATTCTCAATCCTTAAGAGGAACAAAACTTAGACTCGTAAGCACATCTCCTTCATTTAGTTTTATAACTCTAACTCCCATGGTGTTTCTTCCCTCGGTCCTCTTTATGGATTCTGAAGTTGTTAAAAGCACCTTCCCATTTTTGGTAATTACAAATACTTCCCCATCTTCCTTTATAAACTTCACTCCAACTACACGTCCAACTTTGGGAGAAACCTTCATGTTTATAATGCCTTTCCCCCCCCTATTCTGCGATCTATATTTACTTTCAGGAGTTCTTTTCCCATATCCAAATTCAGTTACCGTCAATATATCTCCTTCACTGTCTATTGTATCAAATCCTATAACCTCATCATCCCCCACAAGACTTATGCCAATAACCCCCCTCGTTTTCCTACCTGTGGATCTTACCTGCTTTTCACTGAATCTAATCGAAAGCCCATTTCTTGTGGACAGAAAAATGTCCATGTTGCCATTACTCTTTTTTACACCTATTAGTTCATCGCCTTCTGAAATATCAATAGCATATATCCCATTTGATCTGATATTGGAAAACAACTTTATATCCGACTTTTTAACATATCCCTTTTTAGTAACAAAAAAGAGATAACCTTTCTCATCGAGATTTTTTAGGGGCAGGACAGATCTGATATTTTCACCATCTTCAATATTAACAAGCCTTTTTATGACAGTCCCCCTCGATGAAGTCCCCTTTTCAGGGATTTCATAAACATTTAAGAGATACACCTTACCCTTATCAGTAAACACCATTAAATAACTATGGTTTGAAGCCACAAAAATATCTTCCAGAAAATCATCTTCTATGAAAGAGGCTCCCCTTCTGCCCTTTCCACCTTTTTTTTGACTTGAATAACTTTTCACAGGAGTTCTTTTTATAAAACCCTTATGGGTAATTGTTATAACACTGTCTTCATCTGGAATTATATCCTTAATTGATATCTCATCGGTTTCATCCAGAATCTCTGTTCTTCTGCCATCCCCATACTTTTTCCTTATTTCAAGGAGTTCCTCTTTTATAACATTTAAAAGTTTCTTCTCATCTGCTAAAATTCCCTCAAGTTCCTCTATTAATCTGAGTAACTTTCTATATTCCTCCAATAACTTTTCCCTCTCAAGATTTGTAAGTCTCTGAAGTTTCATATCAAGTATTGCCTGTGCCTGAACTGGAGTAAAGGAAAACTCCTTCATAAGAGATTCCTTCGCTATAGCCGGTGTCTTAGATGCTTTTATAATTGCAATAACCCTATCAATGTTTGAAAGGGCAACTTTCAGTGCTTCAAGAATATGTGCTCTATCCCTTGCCTTTTTTAATTCAAACCTTGTCCTTCTGGTTACTACTTCCCTCCTGTGCTGGATAAAATAGTGCAAGAAACTTTTCAAATCAAGCAATTTAGGTTGCCTATTTACAATGGCAAGCATAATTATTCCAAAACTCATCTGTAGAGATGTTTTTTTATATAGGTTATTCAAAACTATCTCAGGATTGGTATCCCTCTTTAATTCTATTACAATTCTCATACCATCCCTATCAGATTCATCCCTTATATCGCTGATTCCTTCAATCTTTTTCTCTTTAACCAAATTGGCAATTGACTCAATTAACTTGGATTTATTTAACTGATAAGGTATTTCCTTTATTACTATTGCCTTTTTTCTATTGTCCTCTTCTATAAAGGCTTTTCCCCTTATTTTTATTATTCCTCTACCTGTTCTGTAAGCATCAAATATACCCTTTTTCCCATAAATATAAGCACCTGTTGGAAAATCTGGTCCCTTTATAAAATTCATTAAATCGTCAACAGTGGCAGAAGGATTATCTATTAAATATATAAGGCCATCAATAACTTCTTCAAGTGAATGGGGAGGAATGTTCGTTGACATCCCCACTGCAATTCCGGAAGAACCATTTATTAAAATATTTGGTATTTTAGAAGGAAGAACAACTGGTTCCTTTAAAGATTCATCATAATTGGGAACAAAATCCACGGTGTCTTTATCTATATCGGCAAGCAACTCATCAGAAATCCTTGCAAGTCTGATTTCAGTATAACGCATGGCTGCTGCAGAATCTCCATCCACAGAGCCAAAATTCCCCTGTCCATCTATCAAAGGATATCTCATGGAAAAATCCTGAGCCATTCTCACAATGGCATCATAAACAGGCATATCTCCATGGGGATGATACTTACCTATAACATCACCTACAATTCTTGCACTCTTCTTAAAGGGCTTATTATGGGTATTGCCAAGTTCATTCATGGCAAACAAAATCCTTCTATGAACTGGTTTCAATCCATCCCTTATATCCGGCAATGCCCTTGAAATTATGACACTCATGGCATAATCCATGAAAGATGTCTTCATCTCATCATTTATATTTACAACCTTTATTCCCTTTTCTTCCATACAAACCTCCAGCAATAAAAAGGATTATATAGCATATTTCACTTTATGGCAATTACTTAAAATGATGTAAAAAATGGTTAATGGAAGAAAAAAACTTAAACTTTTTGAATAAAGTTTTAAATTTTTGTCTTTAAAAAAACAGATATAAAAACTTTTCAGCACATTCTTTGTTGGAGGCAAAAAATTTTGTGTTTGCCTGACACTAATTTATATTCATTCCTTTTTCCTATTTCGTTATATTTTTTCTTTTTTGCCTAACACCCTTCTTAATATCATTTCTTAATATTAAACTCAGGTATGTCCCCAACTCACCAATTCATTCACTATTTTTTCTCTAATTGCTTTCGCCAAGTACCATCATGACTTATAAGAATACTTATAAGAATAAAAGAGATATTGTTTAATCGCTAACTGTTATAGATAAAAATTATTGCAAAAATCACCAGAATTAGAGAATTGGTGCCAGACAAAAAATTCAATCCAATTTACTCGTATAAAAGGTTATCCAGAAAGTCCATAAAGAAGTAAAAAAATTTAAGTCTTTGCTGGTTTTTGGATCTTTTCCCTCCCTACATTCCCCTTAAAGGCCAATAGAAAGAAAAGGAATTTTATTTAAATCGTTAGATTACTGCCAAAAGATTTTATCTTTGCAAGAATTTAATGAGTTTTCTTATTTGCCCCATAAAAGCCTCTTAAATTTCCTGCCTGACACTTTTTTAAAATTTAATTTAAAATTTAGGTCTGTCCCCCTTACTTTTTCTCTTTTTTTACTCTCTTAATCCTGCCTGCCCCTTTTTTTCATTTGCCTCACCCAAATGCCTCCCAAAGGTTTATAGAAAGAAGAAAGTTTTACATTAACACAATCTTTAACCTAAAAAGTTGAATTTTTTCCGGAAGATTGTTAACTCTGCCAGAATTTAATTTCTTCTCATATTTTTCTACCCACAGCCCATCAAAAGTTTATAGAGAGAAAAAGAGAGGTGCTTAATCATTAGTTTTTCAGAAGATTTTATTTTTACCAAAGTTTGATTTTCTCTTTTATTTACCTTCCTTTAAGTTCAATTAAATTTTTTTAAATTCTTAAATTTTCTTAATGGAACTAAATTCTAAATTTTTAATTTTTTTATCTTTTCTTATAAATCCATGTTGGGGATTGTGGGGGTGATTTCGGTAATTTCAGTAGTTTAAGTATAAGTAGTTTAAGCCTGACACTTTTCCCCTTTTTCCAAATTTCAAATCTCAATCCCAATAATTTTAAAATTAAACTTTTCCTTTATCAAATTTCTTAAATTTGTTATAATTTATCGCTATTTGAAAGGGAGAGGTGTGTGATATGAGTTTGAAAGATAGATTTATTTCCATATTTACGGCAGTAGTACTTGCCATATTGCTTTGTTTGATTATGGCTTGTCAACTCTCAAACCCCCAGAAACCCACAAAGATTATTGAGGATAAAAATATGCATAAAAATTTTGATATTGAAAAGGCTATTTCCCAATATGTTCCTACAAAGATTGAATATGATTATTCCTATTTAAATGAGAAGGAGAAAAAAATAATTAAGATTTTGGTTGAGGCCGCCAAGGATGTTGATGAAATATTTTTACGTCAGGTTTTTGATAAAAATGTGGAAATTAGAATTCAGCTGGAGAAAAAAAGTGATCCCATTCATAGAAAAATTTTACACTATTTTAAGATAAATTTTGGTCCCTTTGATAGATTAAACGAAAATAAATGTTTTTATGGTAATTATGTAAAGCCAAAGGGGGCCAATTTTTATCCTGAAGATATGACTGCAGAAGAATTTAATAAGTGGATAGATGATCACCCTGAGGATGAAGTTAAATTTAAAAATCCATATACTGTTGTCAGAAGAAAGGATGGTAAACTTGTTGCTATACCATATAGTATTGAATATGCAAAGTTTTTAAATGACATGAGTAAGAAACTGAAAGAGGCTGCAACCCTTACGGATAATGAGAGTTTGAAGGCATATTTAAATCAAAGAGCGGAAGACCTTTTGAAAGATGACTATTATAAGAGTGATCTTTTATGGATGGATGTAAAGGATACACCAATTGAGGTTGTAATTGGTCCTTATGAAGTATATGAAGATGCGCTTTTTGGATATAAGACCTCTTTTGAAGCGTTTATAACCATAAAAGATCCCAAGATGAGTAAAAAACTTGAAAAATATGGAAAATATCTTGTTGACATGGAGAAAAACCTTCCCATTGAAGATAAATATAAAAATTTTAATAGGGGCACATCTTCTCCAATAAGTGTTGTGGATGAAGTTTTTGTGGCAGGGGATGCAAGGGCAGGAGTACAGACAAGTGCTTTTAATTTGCCAAATGATGAGAGAGTGAGAGAAGCAAAGGGTAGTAAAAAAGTTTTGTTGCGCAATGTAATGAGGGCAAAATTTGAAAAGTCTTTAAAGCCAATTTCGGAGAAAGTCCTTGCTGAGAATATAAAGGGTTATCTTGATTTTGAAAGTTATTTCAATGAAGTTTTATTCCATGAAATTAGTCATGGTCTTGGGCCAGGAAAAATCGTGAAAGATGGTAAGGAAACAACGGTAAATGAGCAATTAAGGGATTTATATCCTCCAATTGAAGAATGCAAAGCAGATATTACCGGGTTGTGGAATGTGCTTTTTATGAACAAAAAGGGTGAACTTCATATTGATGAGAAAAAACTTTTTACCACCTATCTTGCAGGTATTTTTAGATCTGTAAGATTTGGTATAAATGAGGCACATGGTAAGGGTATGATTGTTCAATACAATTATTTAAAAGATAAGGGATGTATAATCTATGATAGCAATAGTAAGAAATACAGCGTAGATTTCTCTAAAATGAAGGAAGGTGTTAAATCTTTAACCCATGACATTTTGATGCTTGAAGCAAATGGAGATTACGAAGCTGCAAGGAAGTTTTTGGATAAATATGGGTATATGCCCGATGAAGTTGAAGAAACCCTTTCAACTTTAAAAGATATTCCGATAGATATTGAACCGATTTTTTACTATAAAGGTAGTTTATTAAGCGGTGAATAGTTTTTACCACATGGCTTTGACTGAATTTAAAATTTAACTTTAAATTTTAAATTGGGGTGTGAGGTATTTTTTATTTTTTCCAATTTAGATTTATCTTCAATTAACCAATCAAAATCTAAATTTAAAATTTTACCTGACACTGTTTCTAAATATTAAATCCATATAAAAATTTCAAATTCAAATCTTGCCAGATTGCCAAATTTTTGCCTGACACCTTTTCTTATTTAAATCTTCAAATTTTCAAATCGTGCCTGGCACCAATTTTTCAATTCTGATTTTTGTATCAGATTTCAGATTTTTTGCCTGGCACTTTCTATCTGTTTAATAATTTTTTGCTCTTTAAAATGCAGTCGTTTATCATTTGGTTTAACAAAATGCTAAAAGTAATTGATTCTTCCAGATCTTTTTCTCTTTTTAATTTTTCTGAAAAAAAGGTGTATAGATTTTCATAAAGTTTTTTATTCCCAAAGAGATTCATGTTCTCTTCTATGGAGTTTTCCACATCTTTTTCTTTTATTTCAAAAACTTCTGATATGGTACTTACTATCTTTTTGTGGTTTGTATCATCGATATGTGGAAGTTCATCACTTGCAAATTGTGCTGATATGGAAATTATTAAAAGTTTGTAAATAAAACTTTTCACACAATTTTTATCCACAACTTTTATACTTTCTTTAAATATTGATATGTCATGCAAAAATAGATAGTGGAGCATTTCAAGAATTGATTGGAGAGAGGCTTTGAAATAATTTTTAGATATTTTCTCCTTTGTCTTTGAAATTATTTCCTTTTTGAAAAAAAGATAGTGCTTATGAATATTTTCATAATAAAGGGGATTATTTAGATATTTTAATTTTTCAAACATTTTAGTGGTATTCCTTTAACTCAAAAATTTTAAAATCTTTCCTTTCTCCATATTCTTTCAGGAAAAGATTTTTTGTAAATGTATCCATTGTAAAATAAAGTATTTGCCAATTTTTTCCCACCAATTTTTCTAAAGTTTTTAAAATATTTTTTTTCCTGAAGTTATCTGAAAAGATGAACGCATCATCTAAAATTAAGAATAAACCATCTTCTTTAAAGTATCTTTCAAGAAATCCTATTCTAAGTGAAAGTAAAACCTGTTCCCTTGCTCCACTACTTAAATCCCTTACTAAATATTCTTCAAATTCGTTTTTTACCAGGATTTTTCCTTCATCTATGTCAAAGGATGTATAATTTCCGGTTAAATTTTTCAGGTTTTCTCTTATTTTTCTTGAGTTTAATGCCTCTTTTATGAAATATTCCTCTTCCCCTTTCATCTTTTCTATTGTTTTAATGATTAAATTTCCAGAAATTATATAGGATTTTATTTCATCTCTTTTTTCTTTGAGTTCCATTAACTTTTTCTTTGAAATATCTATAACTTCTTGAACAGAAATATCTTCAGATTTTTCCTCCTCTATCATGGTTAGAAGACTTATTTTTAAACTGTTGGTTGCTTTTTCAAATTTTTCAAGTTTTTCCCTGATTTCTTCTAACTCCTGTCTGCTTTTGTTATATTCCTCTCCATTAAAAGAGATTTCCGGATCTTTTGTTACATAGTTTCTTTCTTCAACTTCCATTCCCTTTAATTCCCCTATTTTTTCATTTACTTCTTTCTTTAATGAATTTACCTCTTTAATAATTTTTTTTATTTCATTTAGCCAATGTTCTTCTTCGGGTATTTTACCAAAAATTTTTTCCAGGTTTTTTTCAATCTCTTTTTTTATATTTTTTGCTTTTGTCCTGATTCCTTCAAGTTCACTGCTTAATTGTTCGTAAAAATCTTCAGATGATTTTAATTTATCAATTTTTTGTTCTATTTGAAATAACTCTTCTTCGTTGAAAATTTTGTCGTTAATTGGGGTCTCCAGAAAATCTTCTTTTTTTACATTTAATTTTGAGAATTTTTTTTCATATGTGACTTTTTTTTCAATTAAATTTTTTCTTTTATTTTTTATTATGAGCAGTAGTTTTTCTAAGTTATTTTCATTTTTTTTCACGTTTTCTTTGATTTCAGGGATATGGGAAAAGTTTTTAAATATTTCATCTTTAATCTCTTTTCTAATGGTTTCTATTTCAACTCTAAGTGTTTCCACGTCTTTGATTTTATTTTTATAACTTATATGTTTTTCCTTGAGGTTTTCAAGTTCCCTATCTGTTTCTTTGAATTCTTCTTCACTGTAGGTTAATTCTGAAGGGATGTCTTCATAGTTTTCCTTGCTAACATTTAATTTGCCCAATTTAATATTTAGAAGTTCTCTTTCTTTTAGTAAATTTTTCCTTTTTATGAATAATTCATCGATTAATTTTTCCCACTTTTCCGGGGCAACTTCTTTAAGTACCCTTTCTAAGTTTCTTTTTAAAATTTTATTTTGTTCCTCGAGGAGAGAAATTTCATCTTCTAAGAACTTTGCCTTTAAATTTTTTTCCCTTAATATTTCTATTTTTTCATCCAATTCAAAAATTGAATTCATATCTTCTTTGAAGAAGTTTTGGTAGATTTTTTTTATTTCTTTAATTTTCCTTTCATCTTTTTCTTTTACTACCTTTTCACTTAGAATGCTGGGATAAAAAAGGAAGATTAGAATTATGATAAAAAGAGAAGAAAGGGTTAGATATTCTATTTTTAAAAAAAATCCCAGAATTCCGAGAACTGAAATTAAAAGAAGAAGTATAGATATGTTTTTGGTTTTAAAATTGTTATTTTCTTTAATTTTTTCATATTTTTCTCTGATTTTTTCAAGAGTGAAAAGGGGTTTTGTTTCCTCTTTAATTTTTTTTAATTCTTTTTTTAATTCCTCACTTTTTTTGAGGTTAGTAATAAAATTATTGTAATCACTTTCAATTTCTTTTAATTTTTCTTCTTTCAGGTTTTCAAGTTTAAAATTTATTTTTTCAATATCATCAGATAACTTTTTAGCAAGGGCCCTTTTTGATTTTAAAAGTTTTTCCTTTTTTTCAATGAGAAGATTAAATTTTTTTTCATCTAATTCTAAAGATGTGGCTTCCTGTCTTATTTTTAAAAGATCCTTTTCTTTTTGGGAAAGTGTATTTAATTTTTTTTCGATTTCTTCTATTTTTTTTTCTTTTAAAATGGAGAGTTCTTCCTCAATTTCCGATATTTTTTCATTTATTGAGAAAGCGAGATACCTTTTTGCGTTAATAATTTCCCTTTTGACTTTTTTTAATTTGCTTAATTTATTAATTCTTTTTTCATGTTTTTTAAGTTCAATTTCTTTTTTTTCAATTTCATCTATTAAAGCAAAATATTTTTCAATGTTTTTTTCGATATTTTCCAGGTTTAATGCTTCAAATCTCTCCAGTTCCCCTTTTATTTTTCTTATTTTTTGAGAAATTGTATAGGCCTTATACCTTTTTGCCAGTTCCAATTTTTTTATTTTTTTTTGGAGGTCATTCTTTTTTTGTGTGAGATTTTTTATCTCTTCTATTTTATATTCCTCTATTAGTCTTTGGACATTTTCTTCAATTTTTCTAATCTTTTCTTCAATTTCATTCAATTCCTTTCTCTTACCTCTATTTGCCATTTTTATTGTGCCACTTTCATCTACTTCAGCACTTTTGATTGTTCCTTCAATTTTCCTTTCCAATTCATCAAGTACTTCACTTTCTCCAATTAGGTTTCGTAAGTAATTTATATCAATTCCATCGAGTTTATCTTCTATTTTTACATTACTTTCTTTTACAACAAGTAGTTTAAGAAGGCTAAAGGGGACTGAATTTAAATTTTTGAAAATGTCTTCAAGTTTTATCTTTTTTTGGGGAGAGAATGTTATTTTTTCCCCATCAATATTTAGGGTGAGATTTCCCATATTGTGTAAATTTCTTAGATATCCAAATTCTTTGCTATTTTTAAAAAGAGATGCGATTAAAAATTCTACTATCAGGGATTTTCCAGATTCATTTTCCCCATAGAATAGATTGATACCACCGAGTTTCTCACTTAGTTTTTTTATTTTCCCCAGATTTTTTATTCTTATTTCCTCTATTTTAATTCCCATTTTTAACCAAAAATTTTTGCTATTACATTTAAAATTACTTTGTCTTTTAATCCATTTTCGAACTTATATTTTTCAATTTCTTTTAAAACTTCATTCACAATTTTCAACTTCATGGAGATATTTTTTTTTGAAGTAATCGTATGTAGTCTTTCTCTATTTAGGTTTATTTCGTTTATGCCCTTTTCTTTGAATTTTTTTGTGATAATCTGGATGACTTTTTTTATGTCATTTGTAAATCCTATTAAATTTAATTTAAGATTAACCTTTTTCAGATCCGATTCAGAAATCTCCCATCTTTCAATCATTTTTTCTATATTTTTTCCCACCATGTTTTCTTCATCTTCGTAGGGCATTAGAAAAAAGTTTTCATCAAAAAACAGGTACTTTGTCTCTACCTCTTCTCTTTTTAATGTTAGATTATGGAGGTTTAGAATTATGAAATATCTTTTTCCTATTTCTGTATGGTCTATGCTACATGGAGATCCAGGGTAAAATAGGTTTTCATCTTTAAAATCCATTGGCTTATGAATATGTCCCAGAATGGTGAGATGTGGTTTATATCTTTTCAAAATGTTTTTTGTAAGGCTCATATAATTTCCCTTTTCATAAGGATTTTCCGGGGAGTTTAGATTTAAGTATTCGCCGTGACCTATTAAAATCCATTTTTTGGGAATTTCTTTTAATTTTTTAAAGTAAGTTATTATCGCTTCATCCATTGAGGTGTCAGGCACAAAAGGCACAAAGAGTATACTTAAATTTTCTGAAAATTTAAAAAGTTGGGTATTTTCTATTATTTTAATATTATTTGCCTCAAATTGGGCATTTTTTAAAAGATGGTCATGATTTCCTGGAATAATAAAAAAATTAATCTGGTTAAATTTTTTAGCAATGGAGTCAAATTTAAAATGGTTTGTATAATTTCTGTCAAACAGATCTCCAGCAATTATAAATGTGTTTATATTTTTTTCTTTCAATTTCTCTAAAATAGATTTAAGGGAGTAATATCTTTCGAAGTGTTTTTCATCTTCTGTCAAATGGAAGTCAGACGATATGGCGATTTTCATTGGGCCCTCTCTCTAAGAAGTAATGATAAAGAAAAAAGTGGTTAAAATCAATCAAAATAAAAGGAAATAAAAGGTGCCAGGCACCTTTTTCCATCTATTGAGTTATTTTTGTGGTGTGATGCACTTAAATTTTTGAGGATGAAATATGGCTTGTAGTTTCATACATGAAGTGTAGTAAATTAAATTCATCTCGATTTTAGCAAATGTAGAGTAAAGTTAATTCATCCAATTTCCACTGAGACATGATGCAAAAAAATTCAATTTCAAAAAGTTTATTTTCAAAACCTTTTAAAGTCAATCTAAAACAACTTTCCTATCTTTCTAAAACCATACCAGTAGAGTATGCTGCCCAAAATTAAAACACCTGCAAAATAGTGCCACAAATCAACAAAATCTGTTCCCCTAAAAAATATGCTTTCACATCCTTCAATGTAATATCTAAGTGGTGAAAGTAGTGATAATTTTTCTAAAATAGGATGCATTGCATACACCGGCGTCCAGGCACCGCTTAAAAATATAAGTGGCATCATAATTAACATGGAAAGCTGAGCCGTTTGCATCATGCTTTTTGAAACAGAAGCAATAAACAATCCTATGCCTGCACTTGTAAATGCATAGAAAAACGTTAAAAGCAAAAAGGCAAGAAATGAACCGTTCATGGGTAAATTAAACCCATTAAAAAGCACAAGTCCAACTGTTATCATAACTCCTGCCACTATTATAATTACCTGAGAGAAACTTTTGGCGAGAATAGTAATTTTTGGGTTTATAGGCATTAAAAGCATGATATCCCATGTACCTTCTTCCTTTTCCCTTACAAAAACTATAGCTGGCAATAAAATAGAAAGCATTGTGATTACAGACAAAAGTTCAGATAAAGCCATAAAGGAGTGCTCATCCGAATTTGGATTAAACAATTTATGTATATCAATGTCAATGGGTATATTGAGTTTGGAAAAGTTAAGGACAATATTTTGTAGATAACTTAGAGTTGTAAAACTCTGAGAAGCAGCCGTTGCATCAAGCAAAACGTCTATTGTTGCTTCTTTTTTGTTTCTATAATTTTTCTCAAATTCCTGATCAAATATAATTCCAACCATTATTTCTTTATTGAAAATCGCCTTACTTAACTCTCTTTGTGATAGAAACATTTTAGGTGTTAAAAATTCAGGTTCATGGAGATGGGACAGTATCTTTTGAGATATTCCCCCACCTGTGTAATCCACATACCCCACAGAAACATTTCTTGGTTCTATTTGCATACCGCCACCCGCTATGTAGACATCCAGTGTAAAGGAATATAAAACAAGAACCACCAATCCCCAGGATCTCAAAAAATCCAGAAGTTCTTTGGTTACTATGGATAAAAAGACCTTTATCATTTTTTCAGTTCCTTTTTTAGAAATAGTCTGCCAAGAATAAATAAAACAGAGGCATAAATAGTAAGTATTATCAAATATAGGATTATTTTCCTGGAGTTTAAACCTTCACCGATTAAAAAAGTATCGTAAATAATGTGATTGTAATACATTACAGGAAACATATGTGCTTCGATATAAGATTCCTGACTCATGGAAGAAATAGGCATAATCATACCTGAATATAAAAATCCAGGTAAAACAGTTATTACCACAGTCAGAACAAGTGCAACAATTTGCGAACGGGTTACAACAGAAACTAATAAACCTATCGCGAGACTAATTAAGATATACAATTCACTTGAAAACCAATATAAGGTAAAACTACCACGAAACGGAACATTAAAAAGATAAACAGCAATGAGAAAAAGAATAAAAATATTTAAAGAGTGTAGAATAAAAGGTGGCGTCAACTTTGCAATTAAAAAATCCTCTTTACTTATCGGCGAGGCATAAAAGTTAAAAATAGTGCCTTCTTCTTTTTCTTTAACAATTAAAAGGGCTGACAAGACTGCAGGTGCGACAAGTAAGACAAAACCTATGAGACCAGGGACAATTGCATCTTCATCTCGCATTGCTTGATTGAATAGGCTTCTTGGATTAATATTTATAACATTTGTGGAAATTGAGGTTTTTGGGGCATAACTTTGCAAATCATCTATGATAACACCTTCTATATAGTTCTCTATTGTACGAGCTCTATTGGGAAATGAACCATCGATAAACACACCTATATTTACCTTTTGATTCTTAATAAGGCGTTTTTCAAAAGAGTTGGGTATGATTATGACAGCATCCTTTTTTGCCTGCTTTATAAGTTTAAGTGCTTTACTCTCACTTATATTTAACTCAGTTGCATTGAAGTATTTTGAGTGCTTAAATTTTTCTATTAACTCCCTTGAAAGTTTGCTCTGATCATTGTCTATTATTAAAACCCTTGAATGAGTTACATCCAGTTTTATTCCATATCCAAAAAGCACAATAACAATTATCGGGATTGCGTAAACTATGAAAATCATCCGTGTCCTTATTAGTTCTTTAAACTCTTTTAAAATATATGCTTTAATGACCCCTATGTTCAATTTGCCTCCCTGTAGTATTCCAAAAATATTTCTTCAAAATTGCTGGCCTCCGGGTGTTTTTTATAAAAATTCTCCACTGTATCGTCTGCAATCTTTTTTCCCTCCTTTAGCAAAACCACCCTATCGCAATATTCAGCCTCACTCATGTAATGTGTTGTAATCAATATAGAAATTCCCCATTGTTCTTTTAAAAGTTTAAGCAATTGCCAGAACTGATGTCTTGCAATTACATCAATTCCAGATGTGGGTTCATCTAAGAATAAAACCACTGGTTCATGGATAATGGCTGCAGCAATGGAAAATCTCTGGTTTATACCAAGTGGCAGATCCTTAGGCATAGCATCTAAATAATCTGAAAATCCGAGTTCCTTTCCATATCTTTCAATACGCCTTAAGGCTTCAGAAGCAGGAATCTGGTGTATACTTGCAAAATAGATAAGATTTTCCCTAACACTCATATTTTTATACAGGGCAAAGTGCTGGCTAACATAACCAATCTTTGATTTTAGTTTTCGACGATCCCTGCCACTTCTTATCGGCTGAGACAGCAAAGTCAATTCACCTTCGTCAATGGGATAAAGGCCCAAAAGCATCTTTATAAAAGTTGTTTTACCGGCACCATTTGCACCAAATAATCCTAAAATTTCATTTCTCTTTAACTCCATATCTATTTTGTCATCTGCCACAAAATCTCCAAATTTTTTAGTTAATCCCTTTGCTTCCATCACAATAGGAGGTATTTCCAATCTTCTTTCTCTTTTACTAACGGAAATTTCTGTTAGTTTTTTTCTATTTTTTAAAGCATTTATAAAAAATATGTCTTCCAGTGTAGGGTCTTTATGTTCAGAATTTAACGGCTTCAGGCTGTATGTAACATTGTGTAGTTCTAAGCAATCTGTATCTTTGCAGGGCGTTTTTTTATAGACATAGTTGCGCACAGAGTCTGTGAGTTGTTTTGAAGTGCCGCTTGCCATAATTCTGTTATCGTCAAAAAGCAATAGTCTATCCATCTTTGATGCTTCCTGCATATATGCAGTGCTGACTATTATTATTGTGCCTTCCTCTTTTCTGATATTATCTAAAATTTCCCAGAGTTCCAATCTACTCAGGGGATCAACCCCCGTTGTAGGCTCATCAAGAAGAAGTAACCGGGGCCTATGTATAAGAGTACAAATTAACGATAATTTTTGTCTCATGCCACCTGAGAGATGTTCCGCCTCCCTTTCTGTAAATCTTGACAAACCAGCCATATGCAAAAGTTTCTGTTTGTAAGTCTTAAAGTTTTTATCCATCTTTATATTGCGGACATTGGCAAAGAAATCCAGGTGTTCTTCCACCGTTAATCTATCATATAGAATTAATCCAAGTCCTTGTGGCATAAAACCGATATATTTTTTGACCTTTTCCGCTTCTTTTGGCGAATGGTAAACATATTTGCCAAAAGATATTTCTCCCTTAAATTTAATAATTCCAGAAATGGCATGCATAAGAGAACTTTTGCCTGTGCCATCTGCCCCAATAAAACCGACAATTTCCCCTTCTTCGGCTTTAAATGATGCGTCTTTTATACCTATTCTGTTGCCTTTGTATATAACGGTAACACTATTAACATTTAAATTAGCCATATTAAATTTCTGGAATATCCTTTAGTGATTTTGGCAAACCCTTTCCATTTATGGATATAACACCAATGGCCGGTATTCCAAGCTTAAGCAATGGATTTACTTTTAATGGCTTCAGGTGAACGGCATAAACACGCTGAATCCTATCACTCCTCACATTTACCTCTTTTGGTGTAAACTCAGCTTTCTGAGCAATTCTAACGACCCTGGCAGGTATGGGCTTATCAGGATAGGCATCCAAAAATATTTCAGCTTTGTCTCCAATTTTTATCTTGCCGTTTGTTATTGTATCAACATAAACCTTAAGGTATAAAGAGTGTGGATCAACGAGCGTTGCTATTGTATATCCCGGAGGTGCTACCTCACCTTTGTTTGCTATTTTTTCAACTACATAGCCATCTATTGGCGATTTTATAGTCATCTCAGCCAGAATTGCTTTAATTTCATTAAGGGAGGATTTGTATGCCTTAATCTGGTCTCTTAAGGCTTTTATATTGCTTTTTAGGGCCTTGATTTTCTTTTGCCTTGCTATTTGGTCTCCTAATGTTATGTTTGCGACCTCTAAGGCTTTATTGGCTGTCTTTAATTCTTCTTTTAGTGCATTTAAACTTTCTATATCGCTATCCAGTTGAAGTTTCACAAGTTCCAATTTTCTTTTTCCCACAGCTTCATTTTCAACCAGATTCTTGTATCTTAAATAGTCTCTTCTATCCTGTTCAATCTTAAACTTTAATTTATTTATATTGTCAAGTAGTTTCTTCTTGTTGTTTTGAGCAATTTTTACATTCAATCTGGCTTTTGTGATTGAGTTTGGAATAATCTTTTCCGCAATCTCAAGTTCATAAACATTGCTCTTTAACTGTTTTTGTAGCATTTTTATTTGATTTTCAATCTGCTTTTCTCTGGCTTTATATTCTTTACTTTCAAGTATGGCTACAACTGTTCCTTTTTTTATGGGCTGGCCATCATTGATGTAAATGTTTTTAATTCTGCCTGAATATTTTGTATTTAGGTTTATCAAATCACCATCTATTCTTCCAACTGCAGCAATTAAAGTAGGTGGTAACTTCCTGGAATTTAGTTTTTTATATATATAAAACAAGGATATTAAAATTAAAACAGAAAACAAAATTAACGAACCATACTTTTTAAAAAATTTTGACATTTATCCTCCTCTATTAAGCAAACATGATTTTCCAAGATTTAGGACATTAAAAACACTCCTTCTATTTTACATAGTTTATTATAAATTTTTCCTTGTGTCAAACTATAAATTTAATCCCAGATTCGTGATTGTTCCATAGTTTTGTAAAAAAAGTGCCAGGCAATTTTTTTTTGGAAAAAAATTTTTGCCCGGCACTCTTTATTTTTCATCTTCCTCAAATACAATTCAGAAGGTTCATAGCATAGAAAAGGGATTTTATCTTGATCCTTGATTCTTTGCCCTTATTTGATGCTTCTTCCAACATAATTAATGGTACACTACTGTTTTTTTGTTTTATAACCAATTTTTTATTTAATTTTTCCTTCAGGTAATTTTAAGTTTTATACTGTTTTTTAGGTTTTATTAAGGAGAAGAGTTTGTTTTTATCATCAAAGGTAGAGTAATTTTTCAGTTTTTTTAGATTGCATTTTTTCATGAATTTTT
>JAMOQF010000199.1 GCA_027064125.1 Acidobacteriota bacterium | reverse complement strand
GCAAAACATCCCCATAAGAAGTAAAGAAGGAAAAAGGATAAGATCCCTTTTTATAGCACCAAAGGGCTATAGAATAATAAGTTTTGACTACTCACAGATTGAACTCAGGATTCTTGCACATTTAACCTGGGATGAAGATTTGATAAACTCCTTTAAAAATGATGAAGATATACATTTAAATACGGCCCAGAGACTTTTTGGATTTTCCGCCCTACAAAATCCATCAGAATATAGAAGAAGGGCAAAGGCTATAAACTATGGAATTATATATGGATTGAGTGAATTTGGACTCGCAAGGGATTTAAAAATCAGCAAAAAAGACGCCAAAAAAATAATCGATGCATACTTTGAGAAATTTTCCCGGGTTAGGGAATGGATTGAAAAAAACTGGAAAGAGGCTGAAGAAAGGGGATATGTAAAAACCCTTTTTGGAAGAAAAAGACCAATACCTCAACTTAAAAGTTCCAATAAAAACATAAAAAAATTGGGGATCAGACTCGCCACAAATACTCCAATTCAGGGTACTGCTGCAGATATAATAAAAATGGCAATGATTGAGGTCTATAAACTGGTAAAAAAATGTGAAAACTGGAAAATTATTCTTCAAATACATGATGAATTACTACTTGAAGTTCCTGAAGGTGAAGTAAAAAAGTGCATCAACGAAGTTAAAGAAAAAATGGAAAACATCGTAAAATTGGAAGTTCCCCTTAAAGTTGATGTTGGGAGTGGTAAAAATTGGCTGGAAGCAAAATAGAAATCATTCACAAACTTTCCCTTAAAAATCTCGAATTTGAAGAAGTTTTAAAGATTATCTCAAATTACACTACATCTCAACTCTCCTCACAAAAGATTCTCTCCCTGTACCCCACAAAAAATTACCTCACACTCAAAAACACCTATGAATTGATATCATCCTTAAAACTTTTCTATGAAAGCGGAAAGAATCTGGGAATAGGTGGAGCAAAATTTATTTCAGAAAAAAGTGAAGAAATAAATTTCAGGAAAAACTCACACCTAACACCCCAAGAATTAATTCAATTTTCCGAATTTTTCAAAAATGGGAAAAGGATTAAAAAAGAATTAAAAGAATTCTTAAAGGGGAAAAATTTTGAAGAATTAAAGAGGCTTGTTTCACAGATTCCAGATCTTATGGACATATCTAAAAAGATTGAAGAAAAAATCTCAAAAAATGGGGAGATAAGAGAAGATAAATTTCCACCCTTAAAAAATATAAGGCAGGAGATTCTGGAGTTAAAAGGTAAAATAAAAAACTCCTATGAAAAAATTTTATTAAATGCACAAAAGAACAACATCGCAGCAGATGGTTTTATTACAATCAGAAACAACAGATTTGTAATTCCCATAAAAGCAGGAGGATCCGGGAAAATAAGGGGAATTGTCCATGCAACATCCTCATCGGGTTCCACATTTTTTATAGAGCCGGAAAAACTCGTTCCCCTCAATAATAAATTACTCACACTTATTGAAAGGGAAAGGGAAATAATTGAAAAACTCCTAAAAGACTTAACAGACTTAATTAGAAACAGGCTTGAAGAGGTAAAATTACTTCTCGACATTTTAGTGAAACTTGATACCCATATGGCAATTGCCATCTATTCTTCAGAATATAAATGTACAGAGCCAGAGATCTCAAGAGATACCAATAAATTTTACCTTGAAGAAGGGAGACATCCCATTCTCGAATACCACCACAGAAAAAAAGGGAAAAAAGTTGTTCCCATTTCAATGGAACTGGGAGAAGATGGGAGATGTCTCATAATTTCTGGCCCAAATACTGGAGGAAAGACTGCCTCGCTTAAAACCGCCGGAATTTTATCCCTTATGGCACTCTCTGGAATTTTTGTTCCAGCAGAAGATTTTAAATTGCCCATGTTTAAAAGGATATTTGCATACATTGGTGACAATCAATCAATCGAAGATGACCTGAGCACATTTTCATCATATATTAATTTTATGAGGGAGATTTTAAAAGATATTTCGCGTCCATCACTCATCCTAATAGATGAAGCAGGTTCTACCACCTCTCATGAAGAGGGGGCAGCCCTTGTAATTGCAATGGTTGAAGAATTAATCCAGAGAGGAGCCTTTTTAATTTTAACCACCCATAACTCACATCTTAAGCATTTTGCAATAACCTCTCCAATATGTAAAAGTGCCTCTGTGGAATTTGACATGGAAACTTTAACCCCAAAGTACCGTTTAATTCCAGATAGCGCAGGGACAAGCAATGCAATTTTAATAGCTGAAAAATTGGGCTTACCCAAAAAAATCGTGGAGAGAGCAAATGCTATAAGGGAAGAATTTTCAGGAAAACCTGAAAAACTGTTAAAGAAGATAAATGATCTACTCCTTGAAAAGGAGATGGAACTCAAAGAGGTAAAAAAAATAAAAAATGAGGAAATAATTAAGAAAATAAAACTTGAAAGGGAAATTGAAGAGAAAAAAAGAAATTTAAGGGAAGAACTAAGCAAAAAACTGAAGGAATTTGAAAAAGATTTTGAAAGAGAAAGGGAAAAATTTTTCAAGAATATAAGTGAAGAAATAAAAAACGAAAAATTAAAACTTGCAAAAAGAAAAGGAGAAAAAATTTTTGAAAAATTTTTAGAGAAACTTGAAATTGAAAAAAATCCTGAAGAAGAACTGGCACCTTTTGATCCACAAAGGGCATATATTGGTATGCCACTTTATTCAAAGGATCTGAAAAAAGAGGGAAATTTAATAAAGGTCGAGAAAAAAATGGCTACTTTACAAATGGGAGATTTGAAGGTAAAACTGCCAATAAAAAATCTCCTTATGAAAAAGAGTAAAGAGGTATCTCAAGATAAAAGGGAGAACATGGAAATCGAAATACCCGAAAAGAAAAATTTCATAAGAGAAATTGATGTAAGGGGAGAAAGGGTACTGGACGCAATTGAAAAAATTGAAAAATTCCTGGATGACGCCCTCTTAAGGGGAGAGGAAAAAGTGGCAATAATCCATGGAATAGGCACAGGAGCCCTAAAAAAGGGAATAGAAAAATATTTAAAAGAGCAGCCATTTGTAAAGGGAATTCACCACCCCCCCCGGAGCGAAGGTGGTGAAGGAAAGACAATTGTCGAACTTTAAATTATATATTTATCCTGTCCACAACACCTAAGACACATGCATCAAAGGGAACATCCATTTTAAAGGGGAAGGCAGCCTCCTTTGAAGTAACATAAAAAACAAGTTCTCCAGCACCTGTTCCCACAACATCCGCTGCCACAAGGGGTTCACCAATATCTTCCCCCTTTTCATCAATGGGTTGAATTAGAAGCAATTTTTTCCCCTTCATGGAGGAATTTGAAACAGAAAGTACTACATTCCCAATAATTTTTGCCAGTTTCATTATCCGGTAACCACAACCTTTTCAAATCTTATGGCAATCTTAGAATTAATCTTTCTACCATCAGAGATTGCAGGAAGGGCAAGGGAACAATTTAAAGTCTTTATCAAATCCCTTTTCAATTCAGGGTTTTTAAGTTCCAGGATTCTGTCAATGTGGGCATCCCCATCCTTTGTAACTGTAACTATCAATTCAATTCTATCTATCTCTGAATCCTCAATATGTTTTTCCGCAAAGTTTTTCAAAGGTATGGAACTCAACCTGGGAATGTAGACATCATCCAAACTCAGGCCTTCCGGGGTAAACTGGTAGGTATTTTCAAGATATAATATATTATAGATCATTTTATTAATTTCTTCACTCCTACTATTAACAACATATCTTTGCCTCACAACATTCTCAAGTGCTACAGGTAAGGGAGATAAAAGAGAAAAAATAAAGAGAAAAATCACCACAGCCATGGGGAAACCAATTATCATATCCCTCAAATTCTCTCTGAATATACCGTTAAAAATATGAAAGCCTAAGGACTTAAAAATAGAAGAAATGGGCTTTATACGTCTGAACCTTGTCTTACTGAGAACCACATAGTCAAGCCCTTCATCGGGAAAAGGAACATTAACCGCCCTTACACCCTTTTTCACACCCCTTAAATCCCTCAAATATAATTGACACAACTCACAGGTTGCAAGGTGTCTAAACAACTTTATTTCATCTTCCCTTGTAATCTCTCCATCAACATACTCATTTATAAGTATTCTAAAATCCTTGCAACGCATCAAAAAATTCCCTCTAAAATTTTTTTCAATTCTTCTCTTGCCCTATACAACCTGCTTTTAACTGTACCAATAGGGATATTTAAAGTCTCAGATATTTCCATGTAAGATAAGCCTTCAATATCCTTCATTACAATTAAAATACGACTTTTCATGGATAAAAGTTTCAACGCCTCCCAGATTTTCCCCTCAATTTCAAGTTTTTTATACCTCTCTTCAGGGGTTTCCACATCCTTACTTAGTTTTAAATCCAAAAGTATGAGATTGCTTTTACCAAGGGAACTGAAGGAAAAAGTTTCCTTCCATTTTTTTGTATTCCAGAATCTTATTCTATTCTTTGCTGCATTTATTGCTATCCTAAACAACCATGTCTTAATGGAACTTCTTCCCTGAAACGTATTTAATTTTTCAAAAACCTTTATAAACACATCCTGAGTGACATCCATCGCTTCTTCATAATTCCCAAGAATAGAATAAACAAGGGAAAAAACATCATATTTATAAAGTTTAAAGATGCTTGAAAAATCAATTGACTCAGAAAAAGAATCACTTTCTGATAAAAGTTTTTCCTTCTCAAAAATACTCATAAAGAAACCTTTAAAAATATCTACACTTTTATTTTAAAACCTTAACAAGTTTTTTTCCAGTTATTTTCACCTCAAGTTCATAAAATTTAGAGACCCAATATTTTGGATCATATGGAATAAAATTGAGATCTACATTCACCCCCAATCTTCTTAAAGCCATAATCTTCAGGAAATTTTCAAAGGTACCATAATAATTCAAATTAATGCCCTTAACTTCCTCAGGCAAAACATTTTCAGAACCACTTAATATGGCAAAATATTTTTTATACATTAAAAGCGCCGGATTTTTAAACCTCTCATACATTTCAGATGCTCTCAAATACCCTAACTGTGCCACTTTTTTGCTTTCTACACCCTTTCCCATCACCTCATACGCAAGCGACAAAAGCCAATAGGACTTTAGTGAATAGGGATTTTTTTCTATCCACCACCTTAAATCTTTCACTGCATTTTTATAATCTCCCTTTGCAAATTCACATTCGGCAAGTGCAAGTCTCAAAAGAGGATCAGAATTATTCTCAAAACCATTCCTGAAAATTTCCTCCGCCCTGTCAAAATCTCCATTAAACATCTGATACCAACCCTCTGCAGTGTTTATAATAAAAGGGAGTGCATATACATCCTTCATTTTCCACATACCTTCCTTTACTTTCTCCCTTCTACCTGTCATCACTCCCACAACAACTTCATTTAAAAATGTAACCCAATCGGTGGGCATTAAGTGCTCATACAATTTTAATTCTCTGAAAAACCCATCAACATCACCAAGGGAAAGGGCAACCCATGAATGGCTCATATGTACAAAGGAAAATTTGGGATTTATCATCTCAATCTTCCTGCATATTCTTTCACACTTTTTTAGGTCATAGGTAAAATAGTAAAACCACACCAAAATATTTAAAAGTTTTAAATTGCTTTTATCAATCTCCAATCCCTTATCAATGTAAAATTTACACTTTTCCAGAGAATCGAGGGAATATCTTATTCCATAATCACTTTTTCTAATATATTCTCCAGCAAGTCCCACATACGCAGGGACAAATTCAGGATAAATCTTTAAACATTCTTTATATTCATATATGGCATCATCCAGTTTGTTTTCCCTTGCATATAAAAGTCCTGTGGTGTAGTGTTCAAAAAGTTCCCTATTTGGAAATTTAAATTTGAGTTTTTCGACAGAAATATAAATATTTGTAATTCTCGAAATTGCGGAGGAAACAATTGCAGGTATTCGAAAGAGATCCTTTTTGTCCTCCTCTACGGTATCACTCCAAACTATCACGGAATTCCTATTGTCTATTATCTTAGCCGTAACCCTTATTTTATCTCCAATCATCAGGAAAGTCCCATCAATAATATAGGTAACTCTACTCCCCTTTAATATCCTGTTAATAATATAATCCTTTGTGAGTTTCTCATTAACAGGAGTGGAAATAACCCATATATCAGAGGAATTACTTAAGGTGTCTATTATTTTAGAAGTAATAAGGTCTGCTAAATACTTTTCCTTTTCAGAAGGACCTCCCCTGAAGGGTATAACGAGAACACTCACCCTTTTTGGGCCTTTTGAAGAATGAAAAACATGTACAAAATTTTTTATTAGAAAAAATAAAAGTAGCAAGGAAATGGCTCCAACAATATAAAATATTTTTCTTTTTCTCTTACTAAAAGAAAAATAGGTACCATTTTTAGGACTTGTTATGCTCTCCACTCCAAGGGCTTCTATTAATTCATCGGCCGATCTAAATCTATTTTTGGGATCCTTTTCAAGTAATATGTAAATAATATTTTTTATTTTTTCAGGGCAATCTACCTTTTCAAGGTAATCTGCTGGGGGATCATTTACTACGGAAAGCATTGTAGAGACATAGCCATCCTTGTGAAAAGGTTTTTTACCCGTTATAAGTTCATAAAAAACCACTCCAAGGGAAAATAGATCACTTCTGCCATCTACCTTCCCATTATCTATCATCTCAGGTGCCATATATGAAATCGTTCCCACAACCCTATTGTTACTCTCACTAATTGAGGACATATCTACTTTTTCCCTGATTGTATCACCTAAAATTTTTACAAGGCCAAAATCAAGAAGTTTTACACTGCCATCCTTTGATATCACTATATTACTTGGTTTTACATCCCTATGTACCAGACCCTTTTTATGCGCATAGGAAAGGGCTTTAGCCACATAATAAACTATATTCACTGCCTCTTCACACTTTAATCTCTTCTTCTTTTTTAACAATTCTTTGAGAGATTCCCCTTCAATCCATTCAATTACTATATAGGGAATATTTTCATAGTAACCACCCGTATATATCGTAGCAATATTGGGATGATTTAAATCAGATAGGGTTCTTGCCTCAAGTAGAAAGGATTTTTCATCTTCCTCACTGACACTTCCATCCATTTCAGTTCTAAGAAAAAATTTTATGACGACATATCTCTTTAAAATCTCATCCTGCGCTCTATATACAATACTCTGGCCCCCCTCACCGAGATACTCAATTATTCTGTAATTTCCTATTTTCTTACCAATGAGATCTCTAAAACTCATAAAATAAATTATATCTCAAAACAATTTAAATTAAGAAATCTTTTCTATTATTCCAATTACTTTTCTCATTTTAAGGAAATAGTTTAAAAAGCCCACCCTCCTCTTACCTTTCCTTAAAAAAATTTCATCCAGAACCACAAGTAGAGATGATACTCTGACACCGTAAAACTCTCCCAGACAAAAAGCAACAGCACTTTCCATATCTATATGGGAACATCCTTTACTTAAAATACTTTCCAAAAAGGACCTCGTTTCCCTGAAGACAGCATCCACTGTCCCTATCTTTCCTCCTAAAATTTCTTTAACCCCCATCTTATCCAATTTCTCCCTTAAAAAATAATTCAAGGCACTGGAAGAACTAAAATTCACCCTATCTGGAATATATCTTTTGGTAACCGAAACAAAGGAATGGGATTTATCTGGTATAACCACATCCCCCGCCCTACCCCCATTAAGGGAAGCACAACTACCGAGCAATATAAAATTTTTTATTCCACTTTCAATCAAACATTCCATCAAAAAAGCAGTCTGAGAAGGGCCAAAGGAGGGGGAAACTATTACAACTTTTCCCTTTAATATAAACTTAAAATTTAAAAAATAAAATATCTCACAATCATCACACTTTTTTAAATTAAATTCCTTCTTACCAAAGGGGTCAAGGGGTAAAATAATGGAATATTTAAGATTTTTATTTTTTTTTATCTTCTTAAGAGAAAAGGGCTTTACAAATGAACGTTCAACCATGTACACCTATATAAAAACTATTCCAGCATAAGCGACAACACTTGAATAATCACCAATTACATCTCCCGAGTTTGTGTACTTTATGAGTTTACCCCTCTTTGCCCCGGCAATCTTTGATGCAACCATCGCAGCAGTCACAGGAGCAAAACCACACATTGAAATACTATACTCTCTTATTGTTCTGTAAAAACCCTCCACATCGAGATTTTCCATCTTTTCTATTGCCAGAAAATCCTTTCTCTTTGCACTCTCTGAATCCTCATAATGGGTCATATCCGAACTTGCCACAATTAAAAAGTCTTCACCTTTTTTAAGGAGATTTCCCATTGATTCTCCAAGTTTTACAAGCAGGTCATAATTAGATGTACCCACACAAATGGGGACAAAGGAAAAATTATCTCCTTTAAAAAATTGAATAAAGGGAAGTTGCACCTCAAGAGAATGTTCAAATCTATGGGCAAGGGGATCTTCCTGTAACTCATTCATGTCCGATTTAAGTAAATTAGAAAGTTCCTCATCAATTTTTGCAAGGCCAAGGGGAGTTCTCCATGCCCCCTTACTCATAATTGAAAGGGGAGAGCCAAATCCCGTGTGGTTAGGACACAAAATTACAAACTTTTCAGGTAATTTTACAGAAGAAAAAACTTCTCCAGCAACCTTTCCAGAAAATATATAACCAGCATGGGGAGAAACAACGCCAAAGGCGCTATATTTTTCTTCCTCTTTTTTACAGAAATTTTCCAACATGGAAAGAAGTTCTCCCCTATCATCTGGATAAAATTTCCCCGCTACAGCAGGCTCTCTTATCACTTTTTATCCTCCTCTCTCTCTGAAAGTTTAGATAGTGTACTTCCAAATTCCTTAAAGACCTCTTTTAATTTCAAAAAATCCGATTTAATTTTTTCCATATCTTTCATTAAATTATCAAATCTATCCTTTTCAATCTTAAAATGTTCTTCCACAACATTCTTTACATACCCAGATAGATCTTCCCCATTTCCTTTAAAGTTCACATCCAATTCATCAACTTTTCTTTCAAGGGATTTAATCGTCTCATCCAGATTCAAAAATCTATCATTTAATTTCACCTCAAATTCCTTCAACCTATCCTCAACAACATCTTCAGCCACCCTATTTCCCTTTCCGTCTATTATGTTTCTCACCTCTGATTGCAAAATCCCTATTTCTTCTTTCATGGAATTTATATCCCCCGCAAGATTCCCCACACCTCCAGCATCTCTAATGTCTTTTAATCTCTTTAAATTTTCATGCACCTCTTCAAGCTTTTTCAAATAGGGGGTATCGTCAAAATTAGAAAGGCCATCCACTTTCTCATTGAGTTTATCAAGAAAAGAGATAACCTCATCCAACTTTTCAAAATTATTTCCAGAAAAATTTTCAAGTTCCCTGTCTATTTTTTCTTTCAATCCTTTTAAATTACTTAAAGCAGATTCCACTTCCTCTGAAAGGAGTTTTAATTTCTCCCTTTGATTCGATAAATCCGTTTTTATGGTTTCCATCAAAACCCTTTGTTCCTTAAAGCCACCTACAAAATTCCCAAGTTCCCTATAAAAATTCTTCAAAATTTCCATATCCTCAGCAGAAATGGTAGGTGAGACATTTTCTGATTTTTCCTTCGTAACCACATTTGTGGGAGAATAAGTAGAAGTGAGATATTGTTGTCTCTTTCTCATTACCTCTTCATATTTTCTGAAAACAATACCACATCTCATACATTCCTCAAGTCCATCTTCTTGCTCAAATCCGCATTTTGGACACTTCATTTTTTACTCCTCTTTATTTATTTTTCCTTTAGTAATCATATTGATCACAGAAAGAAGCATTCCAGAAGGGGGATCCACATCCTGTAAAAATTTTCTTAGCATTATATTCTCCTTTAAATACACACTGAATTCCTTTTTGCACTCTTCACAGGATAGGAGATGTATTAAAAACTCATCCCTGATTGAAATAACCATTTCACCATCTAAAAATTCAGAAATTAAATCCCTAAACTCCTTACACTTCATCTTTTCCCTCATTAAGATATTTTTCAAGACTTTTTCTCAATTTCACCCTCGCTCTGTGAATATCTGTCTTTACTGACTGAATACTTCTACCAAGCATTTCCGCTATCTCCTTATAACTATATCCTTCCACAACTGCAAGGGTAAAGACCTCCCTGTACTTTAAATCAAGAGAATTAATGGCCTTTTTTATTTCATCTCCAATTTCTCCCTTTATCAAATGTTCTTCAGGGGTATAATCCATATCCACATCGCCATTTTTAGCACCATTTCCATCCTCAAAAAAATCTTCTTTTTTACTATAATCCTTCCTGCTATATTGATACACATAGTTTCTTGCAATTTTAAATAGCCAGGGTTCAAACTTTTCAATATTCTTTAAATTTTTCAAGTTCCAGTAAACTGACAGGAATGTATCTTGAGTAACTTCTTCCGCCGCCTCATGAGAACCAAGTAGATGATAGACAAAGGTAAAGACCTTTTTCTCATAACGCTTACAGATGTACTGAAATGCATCCAGATCGCCCTTTGCAGCTTTCTTAATTTTTTCCTTTAACTTCCTATCCACAAATAACCTTAAAAATAAAGATAAAAATATATTCAATTAGTTTCAAACTGGACTTTTATTATAACACTTAATTTGAAAATTTTTTTACCAAAAAATAGACACCTTATTTCTCCTATTTCAACATTTTTAAATAAATAACTTTATTTTTAAATATTTTTCTGTTATTATTTCTTGCCAATATTTTGGGAATAGTGGGTGAAAAATGAAGCCAAAGGGAAAAAGGGTACTTTCTGGAATTCAACCAACGGGCAATTTACATCTTGGAAACTATTTTGCAATGATGAAGCCCATGATTGAATTTCAGGAGGAAAATGACCTATTCTGTTTTATAGTGAATTACCATGCCCTCACAACTGTAAGGGATAGAAATAAACTAAAAAAGGGAGTAATTGAAGCAGCAGCAGACTTTCTATCCCTTGGACTAAACCCTGAGAAGGCAATTTTCTGGGTACAATCAGATGTACCTGAAGTGCTTGAATTAACCTGGGTTTTATCCTGTCTAACCCCAATGGGACTCCTTGAAAGATGTCACTCATATAAAGATAAAATTAATAAAGGGATCACGCCCAACCACGGACTTTTCTCCTATCCTGTGTTAATGGCTGCAGATATACTTCTCTATCAAGCAGATGTGGTACCCGTCGGGAAGGATCAAAAGCAACACATTGAGGTAACGAGGGATATTGCAGAAAAATTTAACTTCACCTATGGGGAAACCTTCACACTTCCCGAAGAATTTATTGATCCAGATGTGGCAATAGTGCCCGGAATAGATGGACAGAAGATGTCAAAATCCTACAACAACACCATTGAAATCTTTCTGGACGAAAAAACACTCAGAAAAAAAATCATGAGGATTATTACCGACTCAACTCCTGTAGAAGAACCAAAGGATCCGGAAAAATGCAATGTTTTTAAACTCTATAAGTTATTTGCAACAGAAGATGAAATTAAAGAGATGGAGAAAAATTATAGAAATGGTGGTTTTGGTTATGCCCAGGCAAAGGAACTCCTCTTTGAAAAGGTAAACAACTACTTCAAACCCTACAGGGAGAAAAGAGAAGAACTCCTCAAAGACAGAGATAGAATATACAAAATATTGAGTGAAGGTGCCGAAAAAGCAAGATATATAGCAAATAAGACCTTGAGAAAAGTAAGAAAAAAAGTGGGGATTTTATATTAAATGAAGAGGGGAAATTTAATTGTTATCTCTGCTCCTTCAGGGACAGGTAAAACCACAATAGTTAAAAGAATTCTTTCAGAAATGGATAATATTCAGTTTTCAATATCTTATACCACAAGAAAACCCCGCCCTGGAGAAATGGATGGGAAAGACTATTTCTTTGTTGATGAAAAAACTTTCAAAAATATGATTGAAGAAGATGAATTTTTAGAGTGGGCAAATGTATATGGAAATTTGTATGGAACCTCGAAGACTTATGTTGAAAAGATCTTGAAGGGAGGAAACGATGTCCTTCTCGACATTGACGTTCAGGGGGGAAAAAGCATTAAGGAGAAAAAAAGTGACTCAATATTAATTTTTTTGATTCCCCCATCTCTAAAGGAACTTGAAAAAAGGTTAAAAAATAGAAAGAGCGATCCAGAAGAAGTAATAAAAAAGAGATTAAAAATTGCAAAAAGTGAAATTTTGGAATATAAAAATTATGATTTTATTGTAATGAATGATATCCTTGAAAGTGCAGTTAAAAATGTTAAAAACATAATAGAAGCCATGAGACACAAAAGAAAAAACATGGAATACTTAATTGGAAAAATCCTTGAGGAGGAATAAATTATGTTTAAAGTTCCAGAAAAGATAAAAAGTAAATATATGTTTATACTCATCGCTGCAGAAAGGGCAAAGAGGATTCTTGCAGGTTCACCACCTAAGATAGAAACAAAACACACAAAACCCACCTACATAGCAATAGAAGAATTACTACAGGATAAAGTGGAATTTGTCCTTGAAAAAGATGAAAAGGACAAAGATGAAGATGTTTCACTGGGGAAAAAATAAATTAGCGGTGAATAATGAAAATAGGACTTGGAATTACAGGCTGCATTGCAGCCTATAAGAGTGTGGAACTAATTAGACTATTTCAAAAAAGGGGAGATGAAGTTTTTCCAATAATCACCCAAAATGGGCTAAATTTTATAACTGAACTAACCCTTTCTTCAATTTCAGGAAATAAAACCACCACAGAAATGTTTAGTGGTGTTGAAAATTGGGATGTGAAACATATTTCCCTTGCGAGAAAAATTGATGTTTTACTGGTTGCACCAGCCACTGCAAACATAATTGCAAAATTTGCAAATGGAATTGCAGACGACTTTCTCTCCACCCTCTATTTGAGTTTTGAAGGCAAAGTGGTTATAGCACCTGCCATGAACAAATCCATGTGGAGCCATCCTGCCACAAAGAGAAATGTGGAAATACTCAAGGAAAGGGGAAACATCATTGTAAATCCAGAAAGTGGTTATCTTGCCTGTAAAGAAGAAGGAGAAGGAAGACTTGCAGATCTTGAGAAAATTTTAAACTATACATACCATGCGCTAAGGGAAAAGGATTTCAAAGGGAAAAGGGCAATTATAACAGCAGGTGCCACAAGGGAATTCATAGATCCAATTAGATTTATTACAAATAGAAGTAGTGGAAAGATGGGAATTTCACTGGCGAGGGAATTCTGGTTAAGAGGGGGAGAAGTTATTTTAATAAAGGGCAAAAATACACCGGATGTAAAATTTGATATTGAAGTAATTGAATGTGAAAGTGCGGAAGATATGTTTAAAAAAACAGTTGAAAATTTCAGTAGATGTGATATCTGCATTATGGCTGCTGCCGTGAGTGATTACACACCTCTTAGAAGAGAAAGTGAAAAGATAAAGAAAAATTCTGAAACCTTAAATTTAAAATTAAAAAGGACCACAGACATCTTAAAGGAACTCTCAAAAATAAAGAAGAAAAATCAAATCCTCATTGGATTTGCAGCAGAAACTGAAAATTTAAAAACAAATGCCCAGAAAAAACTTAAAAGTAAAAACCTGGACTTCATTGTATTAAATGATGTCAAAAGAAAAGACATAGGTTTTGAATCGGATGAAAATGAGATATCAATCCTGTTTAAAGATGGAAGGGAAAAATTTTTTAAAAAATCAAAAAAGGAAATCATTGCAAAATACATTGTAGATGAAATAAAAAATATTGGAGAAAAATGAGATGGAAGAAAACAAAAAAAGTGGGTTTGTCACAATTTTAGGAAGACCAAATGTGGGGAAATCAACCCTTTTGAATAAAATAATTGGGAGAAAAATTTCCATCACCTCAGACAAGCCACAGACCACAAGAAACAAAATTTTAGGCGTTTATACATCAGATAAGGGACAAATTGTCTTTTTTGACACACCTGGAGTACATCGTCCGGGATTTGAACTAAATAGAAGAATGCTAAAGTATGTTCAGGCAGCCCTAAGCAGTGTAGATCTTGTCTTACACATGATAGATGTTGGAGAAAGTTTCGGTCATGGGGAAAAATATGTAATAGATATGGTGAAGGCATCAAAAAAGGATGCAATACTCGTTTTAAATAAAATAGATAAGTATAAAAAGGGAATTATTTTAGAAAAGATCGATCTATATCGCAATGAACACAACTATTTAGAGTACATTCCCATAAGTGCTTTAACAGGTGAAGGACTTGTGGAACTTGTGGAAACAATCTATAAATACCTACCTGAAGGTCCCTTTTTCTACGATAAGGACTTTATAACAGATTTTCCTGAAAAAATCCTGATTGCAGAACTAATAAGAGAAAAAGTTTTAAAATATGTAAGAGAGGAAATTCCCTATTCCACAGGAGTTTTAATAGATTTATATGATGACTCCCAGTTGGAGGAAAAAAACCTGATAAGAATAGAGGCCTCCATACTTGTGGAAAAGGATTCCCAAAAAGGCATAATAATTGGAAAAGGTGGAAAATTAATTAAAAAAATTGGCACTGAAGCGAGAGAAGAAATAGAACTTCTTCTGGGATGCAGGGTATATCTGGGACTTTTTGTTAAGGTAAACCCAAATTGGAGAAATAATCCAATAATTTTAGACGAAATGGGGCTCAGGCTTTAATATGGAAGAAAAGGATTTTCTAAAAGCAATAAAGGAATACATAGGCGCACTTGAAGAATTGGGAGTTTCCTTCATATACCTTCCAGATGAGTTAAAAATTGCTGAAGAAAGTAAAAGGGAAATTATAAATAGAGAAAAAATTGAAGAATTGAGAGAAAAGGTAAAGAAATTGGAGAAAAAAATTGACAAAGAAAAACTACTTAAAAATTTGAGGGAGGAACTTGGCAATTGTAAAAGGTGCAAACTCCACGCTGGAAGAAATAACATTGTCTTTGGAGAAGGAAATCCAGAAGCAAAACTCATGTTTGTAGGAGAAGGCCCCGGAAGAGATGAGGACATTCAGGGAAGACCCTTTGTGGGAAGAGCAGGGAAACTTTTAGATAAAATGATTGCAGCCATGGGTCTTAAAAGAGAAGATGTCTATATTGCAAATGTTGTAAAGTGTAGACCCCCCAATAACAGAAATCCAGAACCTGATGAAGTGGCAATATGTTCCCCATTTTTGATAAAACAAATAGAAATAATTGATCCCGCAGTCATAATATGTTTAGGAGCAGTCAGCGCCCAGTTTCTTTTAAATACGAAGATAAATGTTTCAAAACTACGTGGAATAGTACACAAATATAAAAGATCCAATCTAATTGTAACATATCACCCCGCATACCTTCTGAGAAACCCTTCACAAAAGAAAAATGCATGGGAAGATTTACAGATGGCTATGAAACTTTTAGGGTTAAAAATTCCCAAAAAGAAATGAAAGTAGCCGAAGTCTTTTTGATATTACCACTTTTTAAAAAATACTCCTATTTAATTCCAGAACATCTAAGATCCAAAATTAAAAGGGGACAACTTGTCATTGTGCCTCTTAAAAATAAACTTGAAAGGGGCTTTGTGGTTGAAATAAAGGAAACTTCAGAATCTCTGCCATACAAACTTAAAGAGATCGCCTATGTTCCAGAAATTAAGCCCCTCAAGGAAAATATGATAAAACTTGGTCTTGAAATTTCAAGATTTTTCATAACCCCCCCGGGTATGGCACTAAATCTTTTTTCCCAAAAAATCCCCATGGGATTCTCCCATATTTTTAAAATAACCCCAAAGGGAAGAGAAATCCTTGAAAAAAGCAAAAAGAGCAAATTTGAATTTAAAGTTTTAAGTTTTATAGAAAAAAATGGAGAAACCCCTCTTTCAAAACTTGAAAAAAACTTCTCAGGGGCAGTCTACAGTGCCATTAAAAAATTGCTAAGGGAAAATTTAATTGAAAGGAATACCCTTTTTTATAAAAAGGGGGAAAGAAGGGGAAAAAAATATTGTGAACTCCTGAAACTCCCTGAAAATTATGAGAAAATCAGTGAGAAACAAAAAAAAATCCTTGAACAACTTTTGAATGTGGGGGCTCCAGTGCCCCTATCCTTTTTGCAAAATACCTTGAAAGTTAGCATTTCCCCAATAAATACACTTCAAAAAAAAGGATATATAAAGATCTTTCACAACCGTGAGGAAATATCTCCCTTCTCAAATTTAAGACCCATTAAACAGGAAAAACTCAAAATGAATGAAGCACAGAGAAAAGTTTTTGAAAGGGTTGTCAGGAAGATTAAGGAAAATAGAGGTGAAAAATTTCTCCTTTTTGGTGTTACAGGAAGTGGAAAGACCCTTGTCTACATTAAATTAATAGAAGAGTGTCTAAAACTTGGAAAATCTGCAATTATGCTTGTGCCAGAAATTTCACTAACCCCTCAAATGGCTGGGAAATTTTACTTCCACTTTGGAGAAAAAATGGCACTATTTCACAGTATGCTTTCAGAATCAGAAAGAAGGGAAATGTATGAAAGGGTAAAAAATGGAAAGGCAAAGGTGATTCTGGGGACACGTTCTGCACTCTTTATGGATGTTAAAGATCCCGGAATAATCATAATAGATGAGGAACACGATTCTTCCTATATACAGGAAAATGCCCCCAACTACAATGCCATATGGGTTGCGGAAAAAATATGTGAGGAAAAAAATATACCGCTTTTACTTGGATCAGCAACACCTTCCATCACAAGTTTTTTTAGAACAAAAAGTGGGGATCTTAAACTGCTTGAAATGAGAGAAAGAGTTGAAAAAAGAAAACTTCCAGAAGTGGAAATAATTGACATGTCAAGGGAATTTGAAAAATATGGCAGGGGAATAATAGTTTCAGGAAAATTAAAAAATTCCATCAGGGAAACCCTTGAAAGGGGAGAACAGGTAATACTGCTTCTAAATAGAAGGGGTTTTGCCCCAATTGTGCTCTGCAGAAAATGTGGATATGTAGTCACCTGCAAAAACTGCAATATCTCCATGACCTTCCATAAAAGGGAAAACAGAATGATATGTCACTACTGTGGATATTTTAAAGAAAAGCCAGATGTATGCCCCCAGTGTGGTAGCAAATATATTTATCTGTGGGGAATTGGAACTGAAAAGGTGGAGGAATCTCTAAAAAGGGTATTTAACAATTTTAAAATTGCAAGATTTGACAGGGATACCACAAGGAAAAAAGGTAGTATGGAAAAGATATTAAAAGATTTTAAAAATAAAAGGATAGATCTATTAATAGGTACTCAGATGATAGCAAAGGGACACGATTTTCCCAATGTGACACTTGTGGGGGTACTTTCAGCAGACATGATGTTGAAAATTCCCTTCTTTGACTCATCAGAGAAAACCTTTCAACTTCTAACCCAGGTTGCAGGAAGAAGTGGAAGGGGGAAAAAGGGGGGAAGAGTAATTATTCAAACCTACTATCCAGATCACTACGCAATAAAATTTTCAAGAAGTCACGACTACATAAGTTTTTATGAGAGGGAGATAGAGTATAGAAAAAAACTTTTTTATCCACCATTTTCAAATCTCATTCAGATATCCATTTACCATAAAAAAAAGACAACCTCTTTAAAGTTGGCTGAAAAAACCGTCAACATGCTGGAAAATATAGTGGAAGATTTAGAAGGTGAAGATTTCATAAGAATTTTAGGACCAGTGGAATCTGAAAGGGATAAAATAAAAAATATGTACATCCACACCGTTTTAATCAGAATTCTCAAAAAGGAACTACACACTAAATTTACCACAAAGATAGTTGAAGAAATAATGAAAAGGGATATTACTTTAAGTAAAAACCTCAGATTTGAAACATTTTTTTAATTTTTTGAGAACCTAAAAAATTTAAAGATTGTATAAAAAAAGCAAAAATACAAAACAGACACATAAAAAACTTCCCACATTACAGATACTCCAACACGTCCAAAAAGATATTCAATGGGATATATTATCTGAGAAAAATATACAGTAAAAAGAAGAAGGTTAAAAATGTCCCTTCCCCTTTCTGAGAAAAAAAGTGGTATTGAAAAAAAATATACCCAGAGAACATACCATGGGTATAAAACAGCCGAAAAAAAGGCTATGGCAATAAGATATAAAAAAGTTAATAGAAAAAAATCCACCTCATGAGATTTTTCTTCCCAAATAATATCCCTTTTAAAATACAAAAATGAAAGAATTAAAAGTAAACCCATAATGGAAAAAATCAATTTCACACTGTGAAGTGGAAAAGTGATGGATATGAGATGTATAAGGCTATATTTCGCCCAGAAAACCTGGATTTTAAGTCCCCTTAAAATTTTAAAAATTTCAAAATTGAACTGAAATGAAAGGATGTAAAAAAGAGCAATATATCCAATTAAAGCAAAAAAGAAAATTTTAAATCTTTTCCTTCTCAAAAATAGAAAAATACTCCCGAATCCAGAATACTTTATCAAAGAAGTTAAAAAAAAGAAAACAATTGCCTTTAATTTCTTTTCACTAAAGAGAAAATATACAACACCTACAGCAAAAAATACCCAGAAGAGATCGTAATGGCAATTTGATAAAAATTCAAAAAGCAAAAAGGGATTTCCAAAAATCAGTAATTTTAACTTTTCCCCTTCAATACCTGGAAATTTTAGAAAAACTCTGTATATTAAAATCAAAAAAGAAAGCGAAAAAAACTTTAACCAGATTAGAAAGAGAAAAAGTTTTTTAAATGAAATGATATACAAAAAAAGTAGAAAATAATTGAAAAGAGGAGTTGTGGGCAAAAAATTTTTGACCTCTCCAAACTTAACAGATCCCAAAATGGAGAAAAAAGGATTTACAAAGGAAACCCCCTTTAAATAGGGATCTACTCCCTTAAAAACTTCTCTTCCTATATTAAAGTAAAGCATCCAATCACTACTTCCAATTGGGGGGAGAAGAAAAAAGGCAAAAACAGTAAGAGAGATGGCAACATTTGAAAGAAAAATCCCCTCCTTTAAAATATAAAAATAAGAGAAAAAGAGAAGTGTAAAAACAAAAAACAGAAAAAGAAAGTTTAAGAAATTTCCTGAAAAGGAAGTTGTGGAACCAGAAAGATAGTCACCATAAAAGAAATAACTCCCCGAGAATAACTTCTCAATATTTAAGAAAAAGGGCAATAAAAGAAGATAGACACCTGATAAAAAAAGGTATTTACAAAATTTATCCTTTGACAATTTTTCTGACAACCACATTATGTCCGTCTACATCAACAATCTCTGCATGGTCTCCCAATTTCACATCTCCCACCGCAGTAAAATCATTTCCACAGCAGTGAATTAGAAAGATTTCCTTTCTATCATTTACCACATCCCTTATCTCTCCAATTTGCCCCACATAATTTCTGAGTTTTGTATCTTCACTTTTCCTTTTGATAAGCAAAAAAAAGTAATCGGAAATAAACTCAAAGATTATAAAAGAAAGGACAAAACCCACTATTTTTATGGAAAAAGAAAGTTCAAAATAAATGGAGAAACCTAAAAATAAAAAGGATCCTGCAAGGGAAAAAAGAAATTTTAATCTAATTATGAGAGAAAAAATTAACAACAAAAAGGAAATGACAAAAAATATCCCATACAAAGACATCTCTTTCCTCCTACTAAGAAATTATATCAACGCCTGAGGGAATTTTTAATTTAAAAATACTATTTTTCAACCTCAGGTTTACCTTTATATCCTTGAAATCAAGTAAAATGTAATCTCCATTTTCTTCAATTACCTTTTGTCTCAAAACCATACCAGTTTTAGAATCCACCCATAAAAAAATCTTTTTAAAATAGGATTTTAATTTTTCTCCCTTTGGGGTAAGCATTAAGATTCCACAGGTATGTTTACCCAACCTCTTTTCACCAGAAAAATCAATGACAAAATGTTTTTCAAGACTTTTTAAATCACTACCTATCCCAAGGGTCAAATACCTACTTTTACTCTTACTGAAATTTTTCTTTATTGCCTGCCCCCTTTTGGGATAGTAAACCACTACTTTTCCATCCCGTACAATCATGAAAATTTTCCCCGGTTTTTCTACAACTCTCTTTAAAAATAAATTTTTCCCACTTTTTTTAAGAAAGATCTTCCCCTCCTGAGGCTCATCAAAATCTTCAATTATATTTATGTACTTTTTTTGAATGAAATTTGCCTTAAAGGTTTTAAGTTTATTATTAAAGTGAGAAAACTTGTTGAGGTAAAAATTTTTCCCCCTACCTGCGGTAAATAGAAAAGATCCCAAAATCAAAAAAAAAGCAATTTCAACGATTATCTTTCTTATTAATTTCCCCTTCAAAACTTCTGTGTGAAATAGGTACCTTTCTTTCACTTTTTTTAACTCCATCCTTTACTAAGTTTGTATGATGAGTAAAACAGGATTTTGGCGTAAAAAAAATAAAAGCCAATATTAAGATCACCAGTATATCATACTGAATCGAACCTCTTTTGTATCGCCACAAAAGGAGTTCACCCAGTTTTTTAAAAATTTCTACCTCCTAAATAGTGAGCGTTTGATGATCAAAGGAAAAGACCGATCCCACATCTTTTTTCTCTATCTGGCCATCTCTCATTCTTATAATTCTATCTGCATAGGCAGCAGCCTCACTGTTATGGGTAATCATCACTATTGTCTGATTAAACTTGTAATTTAAGTTTCTCAACATATCCAGAACAATCTGGGAATTGTGGGAGTCAAGACTTCCTGTCGGCTCATCCGCCAAAATTATTGAGGGCTTTCCAATAACAGCCCTCGCGATGGCAACCCTGAGTTGCTCACCACCTGATATTTCAAGGGGTTTGTGATCCATTTTTTCCTTTAAACCAAGCATCTCAATTATCTCTTCAATGAAGCCATTATCTCTTCCATCCTTTTTAATATGCTTTGCAAGTTCCAGATTTTGTCTCACCGAAATCCCCGGAAAAAGATTATACCTCTGGAAAATAAAACCTATCTTCTCTCTTCTAAGTTGCGTTCTCTCCTTATCCTTCATCCTGGTGATATCCTGTCCATCCACGAATATTCTCCCGGAAGTTGGGGTTAAAAGACCGCCAATTAAATGAAGAAGTGTAGTCTTTCCACAACCTGAAGGCCCCATAATGGCAAGAAATTCACCCTTTCTCACCTTCAAACTAACTCCTCTAAGTGCGGGGGTGTCAACCTTTCCAACCTTATAAATCTTAGTCACATTTTTAACAACCACTATATTTCCCACACTTAACTCCTTTGAACCTGTTTCCATTTCTTTCTCCTTTTTTTATCCAATATGATAGTATAAACATATAAAAAAAAATGTTCAAGTAGTAAAAATCTCCCAAAAAACTTAAATCACAAAATTATTCAAAAGTAAGGGCATCCACGGGATCCTGTCTTGCCGCCTTAAAAGCTGGATAAAAGGATCCAAACACCCCACTGAAAAGAGCAAGACCAATTATTATAAAAATCCACTTCAATTGAATTTCTATTGGCAGTGAAGGTTTTATTTTGTGCAAAAACCTAACTACCGAATAAGTCAAACCTATTCCAAGCCCCAACCCCACTGAAGTGAGGGTTATGGCCTCCTTTAAAATCATAAATATAATGTACCTTTTAGAGGCTCCCAGTGATTTTAAAATACCAATTTCTCTGGTTCTCTCTGAAATTGTGGTGTACATGGTTAAAAGAATCACGAAAAAAGAAATAATCACAGAAACTGCAATTAAAACAAATGTAAATTCCTTCAATCCAGGCAGTGAAGATGTCATCAATTTGTAAATATTTGATGCCTTATTCACAGTATAGCCTTTAAAGGGAGGTGTATTTTTTAAATATTTATACACCCTGTCAATATCCTTTTTTGTATCACACTTTATATAAAAAATTGAAACCTTATTGTGGGCATCATTTAAATCCTGAAGTGTCTTTAAAGGGACCAAAATCCTTGCACCAACTCCAGATTTAAATATTCCTACAACAGTAAAATAGTGATTTAAAATTTTTATTTTATCCCCCAATTTTGTGTGATGGGACTTTTTATATATATCGTCCACAACACACTCATAGCCCCCCTTAAAAATTCTTCCTTCAACCACAATCAATCCATTTCCACTAACCTTATTGAATGAATCAGGCTCTATACCAAAGATCAAAGAAAAATTTTTCTTATTAAATTGATGTATCATTGGAGCAACATATTTTATTCCCGGAACCTCCATTAGTTTATCTTTTATTTTGTAAGGCATCGTTGCATTATTAAGTGCAAATAAGAGGGAAGATCCTGGTGGCTGAAAGAACAAATCTGCCCTTGTATTTTTGGTTCTCTGAGCATAATCTTTTATCAACCCATTTGTAAGTCCCTCAAACAGCAAAACCATAATCACAGAGAGTGAAACGGCAAAAATAGATACTATTGTTCTTGTGGGTCTTTTTTTAATATTTGCCCAAAGTAATCCCTTCAATTTTAAACTCCTAATTTAATTTTTTTATCTTATAGTGCCGGGGAAGTTTTAAAATAAATGATTTTTCAGGTAATTTTTCGTTTAAAAGGACCTCTTTAAGAGATATTTCAACCCTGTACCCATCTCTTTCCCTTTCAAGGGAAATGAAAGTCGGAAAGTTTATATCTCCAAATCTTTTGAAATTATAGTAATTTACTACTCCTGCCAATCTTCCTTTAACATCAAAAATTTTTTTCTTAACTATTTGAAGCGTACTTCTCTCAACAAAATATTCCCTTAAAGGTATCAAATTCCCACTTTCATCTTTACCCGTTTCAGTCACCATATAGTATCTGTAAAATCTGTCATTAAATTCCTCCACAAGGACATCCTTAAGATTTTTACAATCAAAGCCAAGGAAAAAAATATCGTAAAGATGAGAGGGTCTTATGTTTTTAAGATTGTATTTTAAATCCCTTTTATCTTCTAAAAGCGCATTAAATTTAATTTCCTTTCCAGTGGAGCCCACATACAGGATTCTCTTTTTAGGATACCATATCTGAAACTTATCCCCCTTTTGCAAAAGGTCAAACACGCAACTTTTAACAACAGGCGCAAAAATCTGCAATCTAAGGTTTTTCTTGAAGTCGGCTATTAATAATCCTCTCACAGTGGGATATTTTTCATTTACCTTTTTTGAAATGGCAATAAATCTAAATTTCCCCTTTTTTATTAAAAGTGTCTTTAGGGACTTGCTCCTTTCTTTTAACATAGATAAAACTTCATCCCTGGAAAGGGTCTTTGCATTTTTATAGGATACCGAAAGTTTTACCCTTTCTCTCTTTACAAAACAACCTTCCAGGAAAAAAAGCAAAATCAAAAAAGAAAATAAATAAAAAAATATTTTTTTCAAGAACCAATCCCCCATCATCCATAGTCATGGAAGTTTATCAGAATTATTGAAGAGTGTCAAGAATTGTAAATGGTATGAAAAAAGTGCCAGGCAATGTGCCCGGCACAAAAAAAATTATTTAATTAGTGGAGCAATAACAAGGGATACAACTGACATAAGTTTTATCAAAATGTTGAGTGAGGGACCAGCGGTATCCTTGAAAGGATCTCCCACGGTATCTCCAACAACTGCTGCCTTGTGGGTTTCTGAACCCTTTCCACCAAAATTTCCTGCCTCAATATGCTTTTTGGCATTGTCCCATGCCCCACCTGCATTTGCCATAAAAATTGCAAGTACAACACCAGAAGCAGTAACACCAGCAAGCAGACCACCAAGCATATCCACATTGAAAAATCCAACTACTACAGGAACCAGAATTGCCATAAGTCCCGGAACAACCATCTCTTTAATTGCTGCCGCCGCTGAAATATCAACGCATTTTGCATAATCAGCCTCAGCCTTTCCCTCCATAAGTCCCTTTATCTCTTTAAACTGTCTTCTCACCTCTTCTACCATTTTAAAAGCAGATCTACCAACAGCCCTCATGGCCATGGATGAAAATAAAAATGGAAGCATGGCTCCAACAAATAACCCTGCCATTACATACGGATTTGATATATCAAGGGTCTTAAGTCCCACCTGCTGTCTAAAAGCACTAAAAAGGGCAAGTGCTGTAAGTGCAGCAGAACCAATAGCAAAGCCCTTACCAATAGCAGCAGTGGTATTCCCAACGGCATCTAACTTATCTGTCCTCTTTCTGACATCTGCACCAAGTCCAGCCATCTCAGCAATACCACCGGCATTGTCAGAAATGGGTCCATAGGCATCAACTGAAAGTTGAATTCCCGTGGTGGAAAGCATGCCAAGAGCAGCAATAGCAATACCATAAAGACCAGCCAATTTAAAACTCAAAATTACTGCAAGCCCAATCAAAATAAGTGGCCATGCAGTACTTCTCATTCCCACAGCAATTCCGGAAATAATATTTGTTGCGGCACCGGTTTGTGAACTACGGGCTATTTCTGTAGATGGACCCTTTCCTTCAGCGGTATAATATTCAGTAATGAGCCCTATTGCCACTCCCACAAAAAGACCTATCACAGTTGCAAAAAATATGTTATTTGCCTTATATGTAAACCCTTCCACCGTAAAAGGTTTAGGGATAAAAACCTTTATCAAAAAATAGGAGGCTACAACAGTTAAAATTGCCGCTACAAAAGAACCCCTATTTAATGCCGTCTGAGGATTTCCATCTTCCTTCGTTGAAACAAATAAAAACCCTATCAAAGAAGCAATTATCCCAACACCTGCAATTGCAAGGGGCAAAATAACCGGATTGAGTTTCAAATTGGCATCAGGTATATATTTCATAAAGGTAACCCCAAGAACCATGGCACCCACAATGGATCCAACATAGGATTCATAAAGGTCTGCCCCCATTCCAGCAACATCTCCAACATTATCTCCAACATTGTCGGCAATAACGGCGGGATTTCTGGGATCATCTTCAGGGATTCCTGCCTCAATTTTTCCAACTAAATCTGCCCCCACATCAGCACCTTTGGTATATACTCCTCCTCCAACTCTTGCAAAAAGGGCAATAGAACTTGCACCAAGGCTAAATCCACTTATTACTGTAACAATTCTCATCCAATCATTCTCAAAGGCACTCATATGTGAATAGAGTAAGAAAAGCAAACTAAGTCCCAATATGCCAAGTCCCACAACATTCATTCCCATAACTGAGCCACCGGCAAAGGCAACCTTTAAAGCCTGTACAAGGCTACTTCTTGCCTTACTGGTGGTTCTGCAATTTGCCATGGTAGCAACATTCATCCCAAAATAACCTGCAAGAGCAGAACAAAATGCACCCACCAAAAAAGAAAGGGCTATCAGAGGATGGCTGTCACTTCTTCCATAATTGGACACAAAAAGAAGAACTGCGACAATAAAGGCAAATACAACGAGAACTTTATATTCTCTAAAAAGAAAAGCCTTTGCTCCTTCCTGAATATACTCAGAAATCTTAGCCATTTTTTCTGTACCTGGATCCTGCTTTTTAACCCAAGATGCTCGAAAAATGGCATAGACAATAGCTAAAACTCCAGAGGCAATACAGAAATAAATCCAGTAATTCATCACTCTCCTCCGTCTATGGTTAATTTGTTATATTCACTCATAGCAAAATTTAAGCCACGATGTAAAATAATTTTAAATGCTTCATAAATTTTTTGCAATACTTTATCGATAATTTTAAGTTCATCCTCCCTAAACTTCGAAAGCACAAAATCTGCAAGGGAAACAATTTTTTCATCTTTTCTTCCTATCCCTATCCTTATCCTCGGAATATTTTCTGTACCCACACTCTCTATAATTGATTTCATTCCCCTGTGCCCTCCATCACTTCCCTTTTCCCTTATTCTAATTCTTCCAATGGGTAGATCCACATCATCGTAGATAACCACAGTTTCTTTCGGCAAAATCCCATTGACATTTATGAATCTGGAGTACGCATCTCCACTTAAATTCATAAAGGTAAGGGGCTTAACAAGGTATATTTTTCTTCCGTAAAACCTAACTATGAAAATCTCGGAATTAAATTTCTCAAAGGAATCAAACACTTTAACATGGGATAAAACATAATCTATAAACATAAAACCGACGTTATGTCGAGTCTTCTCGTACATAACGCCGGGATTTCCAAGTCCAAATATAACTTTTATCTCATTCACTACTGTTATTCTGCCTTAGCAGTCTCCTTGGCAACTGTTGCCCTTGTGGGTTTGACAATTGCAATAACCACTTCGGGATTCATCAAAATTTTAAATTTACCCTGGGTGTCAATATCCTTTATTTTCTTTGTATCGTTAATACCAAGTGAAGAAACATCAATCCTTATTTCCTCAGGAATATTCCCTGGTAGACATTCAATGGGGATTTCTCTTAACAATTTAACGAGCATCCCACCATAATTTTTAACCCCAACCGGAATTCCTTCAGTTTCAAGGTGAACCTTAACCCTTACCGGTCTATCCTCTTTTACTTCAAGGAAATCCACATGAATTAACACATCTTTCACGGGATCAAGCTGGTAATCCTTTATGATTACTTCATATTCATCCATGTTATCAACTTTCAATGTTAGAATGTGATTTTTACCACCTCTTTTATGGAGTATCCTATCAATCACCCTCCTCTCTACACTTACAGGAATAGGTTCCTCAATATCCACAGAATAGACTACGGCGGGGAGTCCCCCTTCCCTTCTGAGTCTTCTGGAACCATTTTTACCTAAATCCCTTCTCTTTGAAACATTTATAATTTCTTTTTCCATTTTAAAACACCTCTACTAAAATTTATCTATATAAAAAGCGAACTTATTGAAGTCTCAAAATGTATAGACTTTATCGCCTTGGACAAAAGGGGAGCAACAGATAAAACCGTTAGCCTCTCAAACATCTTTTCATCTGGAATGGGAATGGTATTTGTTACAACTATTTCCTCAATGGGAGAATTTTTAAGTCTTTCAATTGCAGGTCCACTTAAAACAGGATGTGTTGCTGCTGCTATCACCCTTCTGGCACCCTTTTCAAGAACAGCATTGACAATTTCAGTCATTGTTCCAGCGGTGTCAATCATATCATCCACAACTATGACAGTTCTCCCCTTAACCTCACCAATAATATTCATCACCTCAGCCACATTTTTTTCAACACGCCTTTTATCTCCAAGGGCAAATTCCGCATTTAACTTCTTTGCATAAAAACGCGCCCTTTCTGCCCCACCTGTATCTGGAGATAATACTGTTAAATCCTCATATCCCTTTGAAGATAAATATTTTAAAATAATTGGTGTTGCAAAAAGGTGATCCACCGGTATATTAAAAAAACCCTGAATCTGAGGAGCATGTAAATCTATTGTTAAAATCCTGCTGGCACCTGCCGCAGTTAGCAGATCAGCCACCAACTTGGAAGATATGGAAACCCTCGGTTTATCCTTTCTATCCTGTCTCGCATAACCATAATAGGGGATAACGGCAGTTATCCTTGAAGCAGAAGCCCTTTTAAAGGCATCTATCATTATGAGAAGTTCCATTATATTTCTATTTGCTGGAAAAGATGTGGGCTGCACAATAAAGACATCTCTTCCCCTTACATTTTCCTGACTCTGAAAATAGATTTCACCATCGGAAAATGTGGTAAGTTTTGCCCTACCAATGGGAATTTCAAGATGTTTGCAAATCTCTTCCGTCAAAGCCCTATGACAACTTCCCGAAAAAACTATAAGATCTCCCTTAATCAAGAGTGCCTCCAAAATATGGCTGGGGAGGGAGGATTCGAACCTCCGAATGCGGGTTCCAAAGACCCGTGTCTTGCCACTTGACGACTCCCCAACTACGT
>JAMOQF010000198.1 GCA_027064125.1 Acidobacteriota bacterium | reverse complement strand
TGGAAGGGATAAAAATAGATATCAATATCCCTACTGGGATATTACAAAAAACTATAAATTTTTTATAAAACTTGACTATATGTTTAATTTTGATTTTTAATGGTGGTTAAAGATGAACTGGATAGTTTTACCTGAGTATTACTTTTTAGCGGTAAGTGATAAAAAAAAGAAAAATAGAGGGGGAAAAAAGGGAAAGAAGAAAAAGGAGTGTTGGTGGAGTAGATATAAGTGTAGTTGTGTTGGACCGGAGAGATTTTATTGTAAGAGTCTTCACTAATTTTACCTATGGAAATGGAACTTATAGTATAGGAGGAAAAAGATGGTAAAAAGGGTTTTTTATTTTTTAACTATTTTTCTTTTACTTTTCCCCACCTTTACTGTGGCAAAGAGGAAGGAAAAGAAGAAAAAATTTCATCTAAATGAGGTAAAGGAAATCCCCGTGGGAGAGAATATTAAACTTAAGATAGAAGATGTTTCATCTTTTTTTGATATTTCCCTTAAGCCCTCACTTGAGGAGGGGAAGGTTAGGGTGGAGTTGATTGGGGATCTTGAGATATGTGGGAATGTTGATGATATAAAGATTTTTACAGATAAAAGTGGTGATACACTGAAGGTGGGGGTGAAACTTTTCTCCCACGGCGATTCCATATGGATAAAATGGATGAAGTCAAGTCTTTTACACAAATCCCCAACCCTAAAGATATTTATCCCGGAGAAAAATGTAAGAAGAGTTGATGTGAAGGATGTATCAAACGATTTAAAAGTAATTGATTTTTCAAATGGGATGGAATTTAACCTTAAGACAACTTCCGGGGATTTGACAATTGAAAATTCCAAATTTTCCATCTTGAATTTAAAAAGTGTCTCCGGGGATATGACTTTAAATACCGTTTCTTCAAAGAAGATGGGGATTTCTTCCTCTTCAGGGAATATAACTTTAAAAAATGTATCTTCAGATGATATGAAATTTTTAACATCCTCAGGAGATTGTTCCATTGAGAACTCTCAGATTAAATTCCTACACATTGAAACTTCAAGCGGAGATGTGGAAATGGTAGACCTAACATCCAATTCCCTTGATGTGGACACCACTTCCGGGGAGTGTAAGGGAGAGGACTTACACATAGCCAATTCAAATATAACCACTTCTTCTGGAGATATGGCTTTGAGATATGTATCAGATATTAATAGTTTGTCCATAAACAGTGTCAGTGGTAGTGTTGATGTGGCAATTCCAGAGAGGGAATATCACATGAAGGTGAAGACCACTACCGGGGATCTGGAGTTTAATGTGAGGTTAAATAATGTTTTAGTAAAGAAAAATTTTATTGAGTGTGGAATGGAAGGTGAACCACCGGTAAATATAAGAACCATTTCAGGTGATATAAAGTTTAAGTGGAGTAAATAATTTTTTGTTGCAAATTTTAATTTTCGTATTATAATTTTTATTCATTTTTTTTAGGTTTAGAGGAGTTTTAAAATGGCAAAGAAAAACAAAGGGAAGGCAGAGGCTAAAAGTTCAAAAGCAAAGAAATTTCCCCCTTATGATAAGTGTATTGTAAAATGTGCCTGTGGCAATACCTTTGAAACAAGGTCAACAAAAAGGGAAATAATTCTTGAAATATGCTCCAACTGCCATCCATTTTTCACAGGTAAACAGAAATTGGTTGACACCGCTGGAATGGTTGAAAAGTTCACCAAGAGATATGGTTCAGACTATTCCGAAAAATTAAAAAGTAAAAAGTAATATTGATGCAATCTTCCAGAAAAATATCTGAAGATGAAATTATTGTAGGGGGACAGGCAGTAATTGAAGGGGTTTTAATGAGAACCCCTTCCGCATATGCTGTTGCAGTGAGAAATCCCGAAGGTGAAATCGTTGTAAAAAAAGAGAGAGAAATAAGCTGGATAAAGAAGAATAAATTTATGGGGCTTCCTGTATTCAGGGGATTTTTTGTTCTCGCCCAGGCACTTAAATTGGGAATTAAGGCCCTAAATTTTTCCGCTGAAATTGCCCTTGAGGAGCCAGAAGAAAAGAAGAAAAAGAGTTCCAATTCCAGACTGTCCCTTATCTTCTCCCTGATTTTTTCAATTCTGCTTGTCGTGGCAATTTTTGTGGCCATTCCATATTTTTTAAGCAGCCACATTCTCTCAAAGGCATATGGAATTTCCCATAAAAATGTAATCTCTTCAAGATGGTTCATGTTTAATGTGGTGGATGGGGGGATAAGGGTCTTATTTTTCCTGGGATATATATTTGTAATATCTCTTATGAAGGATGTGAGAAGGGTTTTTGAATATCATGGTGCTGAACATAAGGTGGTAAATTTGTGGGAATCTGGTAAGGAATTAACTGTCCAGAATGCAAAGGAATACTCCAGATTCCATCCCAGATGTGGGACAAGTTTTTTAATCTTTGTCATGCTTGTTTCAATTCTTGTCTTTACCATATTTAAAATACCGGTGGATCCAAAAAATTCCCTTGCCTATTGGGGGAGCAAAATTTTCATAAGGGTCTTACTTTTGCCCCTAATTGCAGGTATTTCCTATGAATTTATAAGACTATCGGCAAAATATCAAAAAAATAAAATCTTTCGCCTTTTTATTATGCCGGGCTTGTGGCTTCAAAAAATAACAACCAGGGAACCCTCTGAAGATCAGCTTGAAGTGTCAATCAAATCCCTTCAAGAAGCCCTTGAAATTGAAAATTCCAACTTATAACTAAATAAAAAAAGAGGTTTTTTGATGTTTAAAAAACTTGAAGAAATTGAAAAACTGTATAGAGATTTAAATGAAAAAATGATGGATCCAGAAATTGCAACAAATCCAGAGGAATACCAGAAACTCGCAAAAAAAATAAAAGAAATGGAAGATGTTGTAAAAAAATATGAGGAATATAAGAATTTAAAAGAGGAACTTGAGGGAGCAAAGGAAATTTTAAAGGAAGAGGATGATCCCGATTTAAAAGAAATGGCCCAGGAAGAGATAGAGGAACTTGAAAAAAAACTTGAAAAGTGCACTGAAGAATTGAAAATACTTTTAATTCCAAAGGATCCAAACGATGAGAGAAATGTAATTCTTGAGTTGAGGTCAGGCACAGGCGGAGATGAAGCAACCCTATTTGTGGCTGATATTTTCAGAATGTATAGCAGATATGCGGAGAGAAAGGGATGGAAGATTTCCATAATCTCATCCCACCCCACAGGTGTTGGAGGATACAAGGAAATAATAGCAAATGTGGAGGGGGAAAAGGTATATAGCAGACTTAAATATGAAAGCGGAGTACACAGGGTCCAGAGAATCCCTGTTACTGAGGCTGGAGGGAGAATCCACACCTCTGCCATAACGGTTGCAATTATGCCTGAAGTTGAAGATGTAGAGGTACAAATTGACCCCAAAGATCTAAGAATAGATACCTTCTGCTCTTCAGGTCCCGGTGGGCAATCGGTTAACACCACATATTCAGCCGTGAGGATAACCCATATCCCTACAGGAATAGTGGTTTCCTGCCAGGATGAAAAATCACAGATAAAGAATAAGGCAAAGGCAATGAAGGTCTTAAAGGCAAGACTATATGAAATGGAGAAGAGAAAACAGGAGGAAGAAATAGCCAAAAATAGAAAATCTCAGGTTGGATCTGGAGATAGAAGTGAAAAGATAAGAACTTACAACTATCCACAAAATAGAGTCACCGATCACAGAATAGGACTTACACTACACAAACTGGATATGATAATGGATGGGGATCTGGATGAAATTATTGAAGCCCTGATAGCCCATTTTCAGGCAGAAAAATTAAAGGAAGAAATAAAAATAGATTAGCCCATTTAAATGAAAATCTTCCCGGAGAAAATTAGATACAAAGATTTGAAAGAGTTGTTGGGAAAATTTTATAAAAGATGGGAAATAGAAAAAGAGGAAGAAATAGATTTTCTAATAAAAGAAATAACCCAAAAAGATGAGGTTTTTTTCATTTTAAATGGGGAAAAGCATGTTGACAAAGACATCTTAAAAAAACTGGAACTTATTCTTTTAGAAAGAAAGGAAAAAAAGCCATTACCATATATTCTGGGATATTCCTATTTCTGGAAAAATAAATTCCTGATAAGTGAAAACACACTAATTCCAAGAAAAGAAACGGAGTTCTTAGTTGAGGAGGCCCTTTCCCTTGTAAAAGTTGATGGCACTATTTTAGAACTCTGTTCAGGGTCAGGTGCAGTAATAATTTCAATAATTGATGAACTAAAAAATGGTGATGTAAAAGGAGTGGGAGTTGATATATCACAAGATGCAGTTAGGATTGCCAGAAAAAATGCCCGGATGCTTCATCTTGAGGATAGAGTGAAATTCATCTGTGGAGATTTATTGAAACCCATTAAAAAAGAATTTTTTAAAAAAGTAATTTTAATTGTGGTAAATCCACCATATATTTCTAAAGAAGAAATGGAAAGGGTGAATATTGAGACGAGATTATATGAACCTAAATTGGCACTATATGGTGGAGAGGATGGACTTGATTTTTACAGGACCATCTTGAATTCACTCAGAAGAGTTGGATATTTGAATCCAATATCCTTTGAAGTGGGATATAATCAATTTGAAAAAGTCCTGAAATTGGGAGAAAATTATGGTTTTAAAGTGTTAAATTTCAGAAAAGACTATCTGGGATACAGGAGAATAATTACCTTCAGGAGAAAAAATGGAGAAATTTAAAATAATTGGACCTTCTTCTTTAAATGGGATGGTAACCATCTCCGGGGCAAAAAATGCTGCCCTTCCAGAAATTGCTGCAGCAATACTTACAGAGGAAAAACTTACCCTTGAAAACCTTCCCCATGTAAAGGATGTAAAAACACTCCTCAAAATTTTAGATGAAATGGGATTCCTGATTGATTTAAAAGATGATGGTTGTTCAATAAAATTTAGTGGAAAAATAAATCCAATTGCTCCCTATGAACTTGTAAAAACCATGAGGGCATCCTTTTTAGTCCTTGGACCACTTCTTGCAAAATATAAAAGGGCAAAGGTATCCCTGCCGGGAGGATGTCTAATTGGGGCAAGACCTGTTGATCTGCACCTTAAGGGACTTTCAAAGATGGGCGCTCAAATTAAGGTTGAACATGGCTATGTCATTGCAGAGGCGGAAAAATTAAAGGGTTGTGAATACACCTTTGAAAAAGTAACAGTTACAGGCACAGAAAATCTCCTTATGGCTGCAACACTTGCAGATGGGGAAACCATATTAAATAACTGTGCCACAGAACCTGAAGTTGAAGATCTTGCAAATCTTTTAAAAAAAATGGGGGCAAAGATAGATGGGGTTGGAACAAGGAGAATTGTGGTGGAAGGAGTAGAGGAACTAAATGGCGCTAAACATTCAATCATACCTGACAGAATTGAGGCGGGAACATTTTTAATTGCATCCATCATAACCGGAGGAAAGGTATTAATAAAAAATTGCAATCCCTTTCACATGGCGTCCGTAATTGATAAACTTGAAGAGATGGGGGCAAAATTAAATGTTGGAAAGGATTTCCTTGAGGTACATAAAAATAATGTTGACTCCCTCCTTCCCTCCCTTACCATTACAAATCCATATCCCGGCTTTCCAACAGACATGCAGGCACAACTCATGGTGTTATGCACACAGATAAGGGGAACCTCCGTTATAAGAGAGACAATATTTGAAAATAGATTTAACCACGCCTACGAACTAAATAGAATGGGAGCAGATATAAAGATAGAGGGGGATAGTGCAATAATAAATGGTAAAAGTAAACTCTCTGGTTGTGAAGTTATGGCATCTGATCTAAGGGCAGGAGCATCCCTTGTAATTGCAGGACTTGTATCTGAGGGAGAAACAATAGTAAATAGAATTTATCATCTGGATAGGGGTTATGACTCCCTTGAGGTAAAGTTGAAAAACTTAGGGGCAAAAATAGAAAGGATC
>JAMOQF010000197.1 GCA_027064125.1 Acidobacteriota bacterium | reverse complement strand
ATATGGATACTGCATAACCACCAAGCATGGCATTTATTCCACTACCATTTGTAACTCCATTTAAATCACAATATACATCCACCGTTATATCACTTCCCATCTGGGGATTTGTGCTAAACTCTAAACTCACCTCTGCTGGCGTGTTAAAGGGCCCTGATTGGGAAAATAAAAATATTCCCATAAAAAATAAAATAAAAACTATTAAAAACTTTTTCATCTTCTCACCTCCAATTACATCTATAAAAAAATTATCAGATATGCTGTCAAATGTCAATTTATTTAAATAAGTCATCTCTTAATTTTTCCTAATAAAATAGATTTGATACAATAAATTGTGATAGTATTTCTGCATCACTTACATCAACCTTTCCATCGCCATTTAAATCATAATGGGGATCTAAACCTAAATTGCCAGATATCATGTTCATTATCCTTGATAAATCCACAATATCAACATTTTTCCCTTCTACATCATCAAGAATATTTTCCCAACAAATAACAATATCAGATAAAGAAGATACATCACACGTTTCTAAGTTAACTGTATTACTAATAATATTTGTCTCCGAAGAAGATAAATATTCTGGAAGAATCGATACATCATAAGACTCAATATCTACTGGATAATCACTTAACAAATCACAACTATCGGAATTGCTATCACTCAAATGTTCTAAATCAAATTTTAAAATTATATACCTTTCGTCAGAAACATAATAGGCACTAACCAATACTCCATTGTCATTTGTATTAAAAATTTCTGCATAGTCAAAATTTGGAATTGAAGGGTAATTCCATTCTCTTGCCCATACAACATTTCCATCTAAATCAATTTTGAGAAAAACTTCTTTGGGAGCATTCTCCTGAAACCAGAATTTTCCAATAATAAAAAGTTCTCCATCTTTAGTTAAACACATTTTTTCCAGATGAGCAAAAGCATAACCATTATGATAATACTTGCCCCAAAAAATTTTTCCACTTTGACTAATTTTTATAAGTCCAAATTTTTCCAGTAAAATAATGTTTCCATCAGGGGCTTGTAAAAGTGATATTATGGTTTTATTAACAATTTTTTTACTCCAGATAATATTTCCAGAAGAATCTATTTTAATGATAATTGAATTTTTAGAATTATTTCCAGATATGAGGTAATTATCATTGTCAACTTTAATTATGGAACATAAGTAATAATCAAGATCCGGAAAACTCTTTTTCCAAACAATATTTCCCTCTGAATCTATCTTAAATATTATACTTTGTGAATCCGAGCCTTCATTGCCACTATTTTTTTTAACCGCAATCCCAACTATTATAACTCCACCATCTGAAACAGGTATCATTGCTCCCTCATATAAATATTCTCCCTCAACGCTCACTTTTTTATAAAATTTTGACCACAAAACATTTCCGTCAGAATCAACTTTAGAAAGAAAAGCATATGCCTCTTGAATAAAAAACGCTCCAAAAAAATGATAACCAAACTTTACTTCTCCACCAATAATATAACTACCATCAGGATTTGGATAAACCATATCAATATATGAAAAAAGATCCTCATAATTCTCCTCAGTATAATAAATTTTCCCCCAATATGGGTTTCCTGCAAACGTTAATTTAACTATTTCGAAACCAACTGTATCTTCCCCACAACTTTTTCCTCCACTTACAACAAACCCATTTTCTGAAGAACAAATTGGAATATTTCCCCAGGGAAAATCTCCAGAGTAAAATCTAACCCAATTTGAAGGACCTGCAAAAATTAAAACGCTCAAAAATAAAAGAATGACAAAAAAAATACCCAAGCTTCTAACACTTCCTTTTATTCAACACCTCCATGGTAATGCTCAAAGAATAGATTTCCCTATGTGATAAAGGTTGCAAAATTTTTGTCGAAAGATATAAATTAGACCTGGTTTAGTCCACCGTTTATTATTTTAAGGATAAAACAAAAAAACGAAGGCAGTGAATAGTGTCAAAAAATCCATAATAGGTCTGACCCCTATGTTTTTTTATGGATGAGAATTTTCACGGAATGTTTGCTACAAGGGCTCCTGCAAGGCCCAATCACATTGGTATTTAGGTTGTAAAACTCGTGGAGGTTGAAAATAATATTTTACATCTTGAAAATGTTGATATTTTAGATGGTACGCCTCTTCTTGATATAAAGCCTTATGTTCCCAGATTTGATATCGTGAAAGATGCAAAAATAGGCTGGCTCAAAAAATGTGGGTAAATTGACTAAAACAAGGGATGATGGAAGATTTTTAAAGGACTGAAAAATCATCTTCATCCTCTTCTGTCATTTTAAATGAGATTCCATCTTCATCATATCTTTTTATAACTAAATCCCCATTTTTTTCCGCTTCCTTTAGTAAATTGAATTCCTCTGGTTCCTCTTCTTCAAGTGTGGATATGTAAACCCACTTAACTGCTCTTGAAATTCCCACGAAGAATATATTTTTTCTAACCCTTTCATCTATCCATGAAATTGCCTTTTCTGTTAGTGAAGGAATTAATACTGCATCAAATGTAAGTCCCTTCGCCGAATGAAATGTGGAAATTTTTGGTGAGGAGTTGTTAAAATCGCAGGTGTTGTGGCTTAAATGGGTTGCGAGGGCTTTTTCAACAGGTATTTTTCTCTTTTTTAGATTTTCATAGATTTCCTTTAGTATCTTTTTTGTTGGAACAATTATTCCTATCCTTTCATTTAATATAAGTCTCTGCCTGATTATTTTAGCAAGGTTTTCCATTTCATCTTCAAAATCTGAAGATATATAAAGTAGCGGGATTTCTCTGATTTTATCTATTGCGTAAACCTGATTTAGATACTTTTCCCTTTCTTTTTCATCTTCTATGAAATAGGAAGCAAGTTTTGCTACATTGGGAGAGTTTCTATATCCATTTAAAAAATAGAAACTATAACTTTTTAGATTTAATTTATTTCGGATGAACTCTTCTGAGGCTCCACCTTCAAAGATTTTCTGTTTGGGGTCCACAAAAACTGTTATGTGTTTTGCTATAAGTAGCATTATTTCATAGCATTCAGGACTCAAGTCCTGTCCCTCATCCACCATTACAAAACTCAATCTTCTTTGAAATGATGGATTTAATTTTAAAAAATCAAGTACCTTTTTTCTCACCCGTTTAAAGAAGGATTTGTCGTGAACTACAAATAGTGGACCAATATTTTTTTCATAAAATATTCTACACCAGTGATCAAATGTGCTTACCACTGTTTCAGGGAGATTTAAAAAGTTTATTCCCGATTTTATGTAGTCTTTTACTACATTTGTGAATACGAAAATCTTGTATTCATCCTCTTTCAAATTGAAATTGTTTACAATGTGGGCAGCTCGATGAATTAAAATCTGGGTTTTTCCAGATCCCGGAGGACCTATTATTACTTTATGTGTGTCAATAGGTAGTTCAACAGCCATCTGTTGATCAGGTGTCAGATCTGAATAGGGGAGCAACCACATATTTTCCAGTTCCTTTAATTAATTGGTTCTTTTTCTGAACTTGGGTAAAGTACATTATCTTGAGTGTATTTTTTTATATCTGATCTTTTTGAAATTTCCCTTTCCACTTCCTCTTTAAGTTTTTCATCTCTCAGGAGTTCCGCTGCCTTTTTTAGCCATTCAAGTTCCCAGGTGGACATGTTTTCTATATTAGCCTTCTTAGTTGCCTCGAGTAAAATTTCATTTTTTTCAATTATCCTTCTCATACCTCCAAGACAGAGTGCCTTTAAAACAAGGGATGGAACATCCTTTCTTTTTATGTGGTTATCTAAAAGTTGAATTGCCTTTTCCATATTTCCCCTATGATAATAGTTAAGCGCAAGATTAAAGATGGGTCCATCCCATGAGGAGTATTTAGATGCCTCAATGTATGCCTTTTCTGCTCTTTCATGATCCCCCAATCTTTCATAAAATATCCCCATTAGATTTAAGATCTCTGCATCTCCTCTGTTTAATTTTTTTAAGGCAAGTTTTAGATAGTCAATTGCCTTTTCATATTGATTTAATTCCCCATATAAATTTGCAAGTTTTATGAAAATTTCAATGTCATATCTGGTGCCCCCATTTTTATTGCGTAAATACTCTTCATATTCCTCGATTTTTAAGTAGGTTAGATTGGGATTTACTACATTTACAAGGGGATTTTCAACGGTTAATTCCAGGTATTCTTCAGGAGATTTTAAGAGATATGCCCTGCACTCAAATTGTTTTCCAGAGGTAATTCTATATTCCAAAATTATTTCATCTCCACCATTTGCTATCACTGGAAGTTTCCAGATTTCATTTAAGATGGTCTGTCCCTCTCTGCTTCCCACTATTTCCAATCTGAGTTTTTGAACATTTTTTTCAATGGATGGAACATATAGTGTTATTTTTTCAAATGAGTTTTCATCCGGGAAGGGCAGTTCTGCATGAGGTGGAATTAAATTTAACCTTTTTTTACCCTCAGTTACTATGTCTATTCCATCGTGAAGAATAGGCTGAATAAAGGGTTTACCGTTTAAAAATTTCAAAAGGGAGTTCCACGCCGCTCCCCTTGATACTGCCACCTGCATATCCAGGTAATTTGAATAAAATCCAACTTTCCCATTTTTAAAAAATTTCTGCACGCTCATTTTTACCTGTGGTATTAAGGAACTACCTCCCACAAGGAGACAGAAGTCAATCTCATTTGCTTTAACTCCAGCACTTTCCAGTGCATTTGTAATTGGGGAAAAGATTGATTGGGTTATTCTGTATTCATCTTCTCTTAAAAAGAGAAATTCTGTATCAATGAATGGAGATAGAATTTTTTCAAATTCTTCTGCTGTAAGGGATGGGTTGCTTAAGATAAATTCTCTCTTTCCCAATTTACACCTTATTGATGGCTGTTTGACAATTATCTGAGATTTATCAGAGGAAAGATATTTATTAAATTTTATTAGTTTATCTATCTCCTTTGAAAGAGAAATTTTAAGTGCTTCTGCTGTTCCAAGTAGTTGTGGCTCAAGCCCCTTTTTTTTCTCTGCCCATGAGAGGTCCAATCTGGAGAGATTGTTTTCTTTCAGAAGTTCTGGGATCAGTATTTCATGTACAATTGCTGAATCAATGTCTCCACCTCCCAATCTGTGGTATCGGGATACAGATAGTTCACTTATGGTTATTTTTTTTCTCTCATAGTCTTTTCCAAGTTCCATAACAGATACATCGCAGGTCCCACCTCCAAAGTCAAAAACCAGACATTTGATTTTTTTCCTATTTGAAAAGACATCTTCCATATTGTTGTTCATTGCATAGTCAATTAGTGCGGCAATTGGCTCATCCAGTAAGTCATCATCCTTTAAATTGATGTTGGCGTATTTACAGGCAAGTAGTGTATCTCTTCTCTGATTTATTTGAAAAGAAGCAGGTACAGTGACGCATACATTGTCATATGTTATTGTATGGAAATTTGTAGCCTTTTCCATTAAAAAAGATAGGATTACTCCTGCAATTTTTGAGGCATGGTTTAAATTTTCCGGTGCCCTGTAGTATTTTTTTCTTCTTCCCATGTCATTTTTTGTCTCAAAAAAGAGATTTTTCTCCACATAGAGACCTGCTTTTTCTGGAAAGGCCATTAATCTCTTTGCACCTTCTCCCACCCATATTTTATCATCGCCAAGTTGGACAACAACAGATGGGACCAGGGGAGAAATGTATTCTCCTGCTTCTGTAGGTTGTGGAATTTCAATGACCCTGCAGGTGGGCGGTTCAGGTGGATTCCAGATTATTTCAGATACTATTGAATTTGTAGTTCCGAGATCTATTCCAAGGACTTTTATTGAGCGTTCCTTAAGGTTTTTATTTGGTCCATCAATAAATTTTTCAATTTCATACATTCTGAACTCCTTTTGCCATATTTTTATTTTCTCTGGATGAAGGATAACATACCTTTTTTCTCCTTTCAACAGAAAGGTTTTGTGAG
>JAMOQF010000196.1 GCA_027064125.1 Acidobacteriota bacterium | reverse complement strand
TGTAATTTAAATTCAAAAATTTCAAGCAAAAGTTAGAAAATATGATTTTCTTTCCTTCATAAACTTTCTAAGGAATTCAAGTGGCAAATAGGAACATTCGGAAAAGGAAAATGGGGACAGACCTGACTGAGAGAAAAAATTTTTAAAAAGTGTCAGGCTAAAATAAAAAGGTGTCAGGCTAAAATAATTGAATCCTCTCACATAATCCCTACCAGGGGTTTATAGTATAGAAAAAAAAGAAGAATTTTTTCTTTTTTGTCTGGCACTATTTTTTCATAAATTTTTAGAGGCTTTTGGGGAAGGCAAGCAAGAGAAAAGATTAAAAATTTCTCAAAAATAAAGTTTTCTGGGAAATACCAACAATTAAGCATCTCTATTTCCCTTCTATAAACCTTTAAGGAGCATACGGGGGAAGCAAATAGGAAAAGAAACTCAAATCTGGTAAATATAAAACCTTTTAGCATAAATTAGATGATTTAAGGAAAATTCTTTTTTTCTTTTTATAAACTTTTAGAGGGCATTTGGAATTAGAATTAAAGGTGTCAGGCAAATAAGCAAATAAGAAAATAAGAAATAAGTAAACAAATAAGGAAATAAGTAAGGTAAGTAAGTAAGTAAAGAGAAAGTGTCAGGCAAAAATTTAAGGGGCTTTTAGGGTTGATAAGTAAGAAAAAACCAAATACTGGCAGTCACTTAAAATTTTCTGGCAGAAATCAAGCAATTAAGGCAAACCATTTTTTTCTTTCTATAAGCCTTCAAGGGGGCATTTAGGGTGGGCAAGTAAAAAGAAAACTCAAAACTGGCAATGCTTAAAATCTTCTGGCAGAGACTAACACCTAATATCCCTCATGCCTTCCTACAAACCTTTTGAAAGGCATTGGGTGAAGACAACTAAGTAAGAAAAGAAAAGCTAACGTTTGGTAAATCTCTTTACTATCTACAAACCTTCTGGATGGGGTTTATGGTGGAAGTAGAAAGGAGCGGAAATGGGGACAGACCTGAATTTAAAATTGGACAAGTAAGAAAAAAGAATTGGTGTCAGGCAAAATTTTAATAAAAAACCTTTTTTTGAATTATCTTAATAAATCTTATTTACTGAACTGAACAGAAAATTTTTTAATTTCCTTTAAGTGAGAAATGAGAAAAGCATATTAAGTATGTCTTAAAGGAGCAATTTTTAGGTAATTTAGGTAATTATCTTAAAACATTTATTCTGGAGGGAATAATCCTGGATTCATTTCTTAATTTTCATTCATTTTCTTCTCAAAATTACCCTTTTCCAAAAATTAATTGTGAATTTTTGCGTTTAAAATTAAATGGGAGGGAAAGAAAGGGAGGGAAAATACCCTCCCAATGAAGATCACCCTACTACCTTAAGTGTTTTTTCAATTATTTCAATTCCCTCATTAATAACATCAACCGTTACATCAAGGGGTGGCCTGAATCTAACGCTCTTTTCACCACAGGGAAGAAGCAGGATCCCATTTTCCCTTGACTTTGAGAGAAAACTATTTCTGTGGTCTTTGTCTTTAAAGTCAAAAGCTGCAAAAAGTCCCCTTCCCCTAATATTTTCAACCAGATTACCATGATTTTCACCTATTTCCTCAAGCTTTTTGAGAAGATAATCTCCCATTTTTGCAGCATTTTCAACTAAATTTTCCTCTTCTATTATTTCAAGATATCTTTTACTTCTCACCATATCCACAAGATTACCACCCCATGTGGAGTTTATTCTGCTTGAAAGGTGAAACACATTATCTTCAACCTCATCAATTCTCTTGCTAACCGCTATACCACAAACCTGGGTCTTCTTACCAAAACAAATCATATCTGGCTCCACATCAAAATGTTGATGAGCCCAAAATTTTCCAGTTATGCCCACACCTGTCTGAACCTCATCAAATATCAACATTATGTCTTCTTCAAGGGTTATCTCCCTCAACTTCTTGAAAAACTCTCCTCTAAAATGGTTATCACCGCCTTCCCCCTGAATTGGTTCAATTATAAGAGCCGCTATATCATCTTTGTTATTTTTTATTGCTTCTTTAATTTGAGAAATTGCTATTTCCTCTTCTCTCTTAACTCTCTCAACTTCTTCATCTGTAAGCGGAAAGTGGATTTTTGGATTGTTGATTCTGGGCCAATTGAATTTGGGAAAGTACATTGTCTTTGTAGGATCAGTGTTTGTCAAACTCATTGTGTATCCCGTCCTTCCGTGAAAAGCCTCCCTGAAGTGAATTACCTGATGGCCCTTTTCCTCCCTATATCCCTTCTTAAAATTCTTCCTTACCTTCCAGTCAAAGGCAGCCTTAAGCGCATTTTCCACAGCAAGGGCACCACCACTTATAAAAAAGAGGTAGTGCAAATAATCGGGTTTTGCAATCCTCGCAAAGGTTTCCACAAATTCCGCCATCTCAACTGTGTAAATATCAGAATTACTGGGTTTGTGGGCAGCAATTTTCCCCAATTTTTCCAAAAAATCTTTTTCCAGCATTTTAGGATGGTTAAAACTCAAAGGTGCTGAAGCAAAAAATGAAAAGAAATCGAGCAAAGTCCTTTTATTCTTTGAATCATAGATATGGCAACCTTTACTCCTTTCAAAATCAAGTACCATGTCAAAACCATCGGCAAGCATATATTTGCTTAAAACCTCATGTACATTTTCCGGTAAAATTTTCTCCATAAAATCCTCCCTGAAGAGATAAATTTTTAAAAGAGGAGTAGTATATTTTTTAAAAATCCAGGTGTCAATTAAAACTTTAACAATTATAGAATTACTAAACTAATTTTCCTATTTGACAGTGTAAAATTAATTGTGTCAGAAAGGGGAAAACTCCTTATTGGGAGAAATGAAGTTAAAAATACCACACATAAGAGGTGGGAAAATTGGTAAAAACCTGAATGGAAGAATAAATTTTTTAAAAAGTGTCAGGCAAAATTAGATTCTAAAAAGTAAAAAGGAGATATTAAAAAACCTTGCTCAATTAACTTGACATTACCTACTATTTATTGAGAGATATATCACATTGAGGGAAATAATACTTTAATATTGAGGAAAAATCATACCCCATTAAAGCCATTTTTATGGCACCACTTATACAAAATCCACAGTTTGATCCCCAACCCCTCCCCTCTACAAAAACATCATCCACTCCCTCTTTAATTTTAAAAAAGTTGCTCAAAAAAATTTTACCCTTAAAAAGGGGGAAACACTTCCTTCTAAATTTTTCAACAGGAATTTTTTTTATAAGAGAAGGATAAAAAAGGAGAATAAAGGGTCTCCCATCAATAATTTTATATTCTACACCACATAAACTTCCACCGAAAACCTTTCTCAGGTCTCGGTAAAATAATTTCTTTTTAATCACCCTTCTATATTTAAAATTTCTCGAATTTCTACAAAAAGGAATCTTTCTGAACCCCCTAAAATAGAGTTTTCCATCTAAATGTACAAATTTTATTCCACCACAACAGGAGGAAAAAAAGGGCGAAATTAACTTCTTACCTTTTTTTAAAACCAATCCCCTAACTTTATCTAAAGAACCTTTTATCTTGACATTTCCCTTCAAATCACCTCTATAGAAAAAACAGTGGGTAGAACTACAAAAATTATATCCCTCCTTAATATGCCTTTTTAAATTTGAGAATATATAACTTCTTATAACCACTGAAAATGCCTTTAAAAATTCTGGAGGAAGATTTCCACCGGCCTCTGAAAAAATAATTGAAGGAATAAAATCCTCAACATCTTTTCCTATGACAGGTATTAAAATCCCATCTTTTGAAAATAAAATGAGTTTTCCAGAATAGAATCTCTTTTTTATGAGATAGTTTGTAATAAAAAAACCGCTCTTAGAAAACAAAACGACCCTTTTAGGGGAAAAACTTCTTCTCCCCAATTCAAAATGGATTTCTCCATTTTTTACACTAAATAAACATATTTTTCCCCTTTTTACACTTAACTTTATCCCATTTGATGCAAAAATGGTTCCACTACCAACAAATTGTACCCATATTCTGGTAAGTTTCATGGGAGAAAAAATCCTTACCCTTATCTCCCTACCCCAGAAATTAGAAAATAAAAATAGAAAAATCAAAAGAAGTGTATAAAAAGCCCTCCTATAATCCCTCAACAATTTTCTTCACCTTTTTTCCAAGAATTACCGCCGAATTGTTCATGGAATTTCCCCTAAGGGAAAAAACCAGGATGGCTACAAAATTACCCTCATACTTAAAAAGTCCATAACTTAAATTTCTATAGATAAAACCCCGCCCACATCTTTTTTTAAATGTACCTGTTTTCATATATATTGGAATGGGGGAATAAATTTTTGCTTTTTTACCGGTACCACTAAAAAAGCACTTGAGCATACCCCTTTTAACAATTTTTAAAATATCTTCCCTAAATTTCAGTCTGACACCTGTTTTAATATCTCTATTTAACAAAAAGGAAGTGGTGTTCATAAGCACCTCAGAAGGAGTAAGAGCATAAAAGAAAGAAAATTCTCCCTTTAAAAAATATTTTTTAAACTCACGAGCCTTAAACTTTTCAAGGTGAAAAATTCTCTTTAAAAAAAGGTAGTAGTCATATTCATCTACAAAACTTTCAAAACGACAAAAGAATCTATTGCAGGATAGAGAAATGGCATCCACAACATCTACAATTCCATGTCCCCTCTTATCCCAGCAATTGCACTCCCCATCTCCATCACATAAAAAAGTGGTATTTTCATTTATAATCCCCCTTTCAAGCAAGTAATAAGAAAGAAATATCTTGTAAAGCGAGGAAATTGAAATCTTTTCCTTTGAAAGTTCTTTAAGTCCATCCTCACTTATTCTTTTATTCCCCAAATTTATGTAAACAAGATAATAACTCTGTGAAAAGCAAAATGAAAAAAATAAAATAAAAAAGAGGATTCTCAGTAAATTTCTCATCTATTAATTAAATTGGTAAAAGGCAAATATTACTTCACCCTCTTTTAAATTTCTCTTCAAAAATTCAATCCTTTTTACCCTTTTCCCAACTTCAAAAAGGGATGGGACCACACTTGAAAAAATAGTTTTTCTTCCTCCATCTATCAATTTAGAATACTTTTTAAAAAAATTTCGGTAAGCGACTACATCCATTTCAAAATAACTGCCATACACTCCATTAAGTTTTTCAACATCTCTTTGTTCCAGCAAAATATTTCCCCTTGAGATCAAAAAAGCCCTATCCCCTATTCTTTTCAAATAAATGGTTTCTCCCATATTTCCAAATTTTATTTCCCTCATATCTCCAAACTTTTTAATCTTCCCTAAATCCGACAGATACAAATCAGATGACGCCTTTAAAATTAGATTTGACATCTTACCCACATCTTCATCTCCAAAAGTGTCCTTTGAAATTAACAAAATCCCATTAGATGGCTTAAACCACTTAATGGAATACTCTTTTCCACCAAGATAGTCAACTGCAAAGACTCTTTTAACTTTTTTTAATAAATAAGATTCCAATTCATCAATCGCTTTTTTAAATTGCACTTCCTCCTTTACCTCTCCCATTTTACCACCATTACCATCAAGCCGGGTAAATTCCCCTTCACTTTTTCTAACTGTAAAGGAAATATTTTTGGGTAGATTTTCTACACCAAAAATTGAGTTTTCAATTAATCTTGAAATTTCTGAAATATCAATCTCTCTAACAAGAGAAAACCTGTCCCCTTCAAATTTTAGAGGAGCAAATTTCTTCTCCAGTTGAAATTCACTACCATTGAAGAATTTCCTTACCTCATAAAACCCATCATCCACTCTATAAAGGGATATCTTACCCCACTTAAAATTTACATAATCTCCCTTAAATCTGTAATATCTTCTAAACTGAGGGGTTTTTACAAGCTTACCGAGATCTAAAAAAACTTCATATAAAAGACCATTCAGATTATCAGAACCGAAATAATTTTTCGGAGCAAACTTTCCCTGAAAATTTTCCACCACATCTTTTAGATCATTTAAACTATTTGAAACAAAAAGAGTCTTCCCCTTAAGGAAAAAGGCAAATACTTTATCTCCTTTTCTTTTAAAATAGAGATTTCCCCCTAAAAATTTCTCTCCAGAAAAATTTTTAACCATGTAGTCATAGATTTCACTACCTAAAAAATCATTTACATCACTCTGATAAACAAACAGTGTATCTGATATATCAAAGCCCCAGATATATGCTTTATTTCCAGTAATTTTGAAGAGAAAATCCTTTCCGAAATCAATCCCAGAAAATGTGGAATAATTTTCAATTCTATTCTTTAACTTTAAAAAGACCCTTGTGGTGGAAAAAAATTCATAGGAGGGCAACTTTAAAAAAGTCTCCATCTCACTGGAATTTGAAAGAAAATTCAGGACCCCCTGGGCGTCATTTATTTTTATCACAAAATATGGATCTCTGGAAAATAAAGAGGAAGCAAAAAATATCACAAATAATAAAGATATGGTAAGCTTTTTCATTACATTTCTCCCATTATGTAATCCACAATTTTTTTCTTTTTTCTATCTTTAATTTTTTTAAACAAATCAAAACCATCGGGAAGTATACTTTTTAAATACATTTTAGCCACATCCCTATAGGAAAAGAAAAGGAGTGAATCCACAAAAATTTTATCCAATGTTTTTTTCTCCTTTTCTCTTAACATGTTCCTAAAATTTAATAACTTATATGTGGAATAGTAATAACCAGTTGAAGCCACATATGAAGATATTAAATTGTAATCAAAATATGAAAGTATCTTTGCATATTCCCCTCTATTATACCAATAATTTAAGGCAAATAATTTAAACCAATTCCTGTTAAAAAATAGATTGAAACCAATATTCAAAGAAATATCATTCATTTCCTTCTGGAACTTATACCTGTAATAATACTCCAGAAAGTAAAAATTTCCAGATATCTCTGAATCATACTTTTCAACTCCAAGCAATTTTAATCTTAAGAGTTTTAAATAGCCATCACTTTCATTTTCAATAAGTGTTAAAATCCTCAATTTATTTAATTTTCCACTTTTAACATTTCGATGGATAAAATCTATTATTTTTAATTTATCCCGAGGTATAACTCTTTTAATCTCTTCCAGAAAAACAGAATATATAGAATCGTCTTCCAGAAGGAGAAGTGCCCTTAATAGGGGTAGAACATAATATTCATTTTCTCTTATATAAGGCAAAATATCTTTCTTTATAAATTCACCATAATTTTTTACAGATCCCTTCTCAAGTATAAATTTCAATATATCTCCCCTTACTTGATCTTTGTTTAAACTAAAATAAATAGCCCTCTTAAAGTAATTCATCGCATTTGTTGAATTATTACTCAATAAAAAGGATTTACCCATTTGAAAATAGTCATAGTAATCCTCATCACCTGTGTTAATCTTTCGTTTGAAGACATTTCTCAAAAAAATTATATAGGCCCTTTTAAACCTTTCCCCCTTTGCACTTTCTAAAAATGGTAAAAACCTCTCATCTGAAAAATCATTCCCAACAGGATTGTTTACAAATTTTAAAAATGAATACAAATCGGCATATGAAATTGAGTCAAAATTGGTGAGATCTATAGAAGTTAACATATTCTCTCCATCGTCATATAAACTTAAGTATTCTTTCCCTTTCCCCTTTAATTCTTTTATTAACCTTTCGTAAAGTTTTTGATTTTCCATGTTTTTTTCAAGGAGATAAATATAGGCAACAAATTTATCCTTTACACTTCCATTTTTTAAAGCAAAATTTGCCATATACTTAAAAACTTCATCCTTCTTTAAAATCCTCAAATCGTAAAGTTTTTTAATTTTATGGAGGGTAAAATATTTGTAAAACATCTCACCTTTTAAGAAACCCTTTACATCTATTCCCTTATCCCTTAAAAATTCACAAAATACCATCAACTTATACTTATCGGTAATGTTTAAAAAAATTAATTTTAAGAGTTGTTTTATATCTGGATCTTCAGAAATATCAATATTTTTCAAAGATTCAATTACATCAAAACACCTATTTACAAGAATATATCTAAAGGTTTCATCTTTACGGGCAAGTTTTAATATTCCACTGAGATTTTCAACTGGAGCAAGAAGAAACTTTTCAAATTTAAGGTCAAAATTTTCCCCCCATCTTGACTGAATCAAATGAAGAATTTTCCTACTTCTTTTAACATCTCCTTCAGACCTGTAAAAATTAAATAATTTCATATAATTTTGACGAGATGGAACCCTTTCCACAATTGCAGGTAACAACTTATAACCATACAAATCATCCTTTTTTACAAATATCTCACCGGTAAATGTTGTATACTTTGCATTTAAATAAATATCACGTCCATAAATTCCCCCTGAAATGGCTTCTTTAAAAGGGATTATTTTTAAAAGAGGCAATATATCCTCTTTAAAGTAATTAAAATCTCCATCCAAATAGAAATTTAAAAGGCTCCTCTGAAGTTTATATCTCATATCCATTCCAGCAAATACCCTGTCAAACACCTGGGGAACAAATCTTAAAAACATTCTTTTTTCAAGCATATACTTCAAAAATTCCCTTTTCACCAAAAAGAAATTGTCGCTACTCATAAAAATCCCGGGATTAAAGTCCTTTTCCCTGAAAAGATATTTGACATATAATTTTTTTACAGATTCATTACCACTTTTTCTCAACTTTTTTGAAAGGGAATTAAGGATAAGGAAATTATCACCACTTATAACTCCCCTCATGAAATCCAGTTCATCCATCTTATATGAATTCAACAACCTTACACAGGAAATTCCCTTACTAAACAAGTTTCTACTAAAGTAGGTATTAAACATCCAGGAAGAGGAATTGGAAGGGCAACCAATTTTCTTTAATAGTTCTGTGGATTTTGGCAATTCTAAAAATTGGTAAAAAATATCCCCATACATATTCAGAAAGTTTTTATTATTCAATGAAAGGTTGTAGAGTAAATTTGAAACCCCCCGAAGGGCATTTAAAGAATCATCGTCACAATAGATATAAAAATCCCTTAAGAGATCCACTAATTTCCTTCTGAAAATATATCTGACATTATAGGGATACCTACCTATTGAAGAATAAAATAATTTGGTCATGGTAATTAATGCCACATGATAATTTCCAGTATATTCAGCACTTTTTATAAAAATATTCAATAGGGCATCCAGATTCCTGTAATCTCCATTTTTCAATTTCTTTGAAATATTGAGGATGGCAATTTTAGATGCCGCAAGGTATTTTTTCAAATCAAAGTATACTTTTGCCTTTAGAAATTCCTTATCACTTTCATCAAAAAGTTTCAAATAGAGGTTTAAATACCTGCTAAATATATCTCTATCATTTAATTTATTGGAAAATCGCAAAATATCACAAATGTAGGAATCATTCCTTGTGGCATTGTACAGGGAAATATAGGTATTTAAAATTTCCCGCTCCTTTTTATCTTCATTCTGTAAAACATTTATTAACTTTAAATATGTCTTTTCATACTCAGGTCTTATATCAATACTTTTTCTAAAGAAATACTCAGAATTCTCACTATACCCACTTAAAAAATAGAGATATCCAAGGGCATAGGAGAGTCTAAAATCCTTGGGGGAGTTTTTAAAATTATTTTTAAAGTATTCAAAGAGTTTATTAATTACCTCAAAATTTTCACACAAATGGTAGGTATACCTTAAAAGTTTCTCATTTTCTGGATCCGTTAAGATGAGGCGCTTTGAAACTTCATAAATTATGAAGGATCCCATTTTTCCACTATTTAGCCCATCAAGAATGTGTTTAAGAAACTCTACTCTTTTTTTCTTTCTATCATCATAAGAGTAAACTTTAGAAAATTTAAAATAACCATTTATATGATCTATCAGTAATTTTTCTTCACGATTTTTTATCAAAAAATCTGAATAAAGCCTGTAAAGTTTTTCAAAATAGAGGTTTCCACCTGAAAAATCGTTTCTAAGTTTTTTATATAGGTCAAGAAATTTACCCTCTTTATCATTTCTTAAAAGGTACAACTTCAATAATTTTAAACCATATTCTCTTTTGAAAACCTTAAGTTTTGAAATTTCAAAGGATTTTTCAAGAACCATTTTTTCATCTTCAAAATCTTTATTATCTTTGAAGAAATCAAAGGAAAAATCAGCCACTTCTTTAATGTTAAAAAATCTCTCATAAAAATTTCTCACAAGATCAATAGCTTTAACCCTATCCCCATCATCAGAAGTCAGGGAAAAGATATATTTTTCAAAAATCTTAAAATTTTTAAGGTTATACATTCCACCATTTATCTGAAAAATCTTTTCATAGATATCCAATTTTAAATCTTTCTTCAATTCAAAATTTTCATCCAGTTTATTAAGCATATCTACATCTTCGCATTTTTTGACAAACTTCCTTAAAAAATCCTCAAATTTCAAATTTCCATTCCCAAAGTCGGTATAAAAATCCTTGACACTCCAGAAAATAGAAAAATCCTTCTTCCTCAAAATGTTTTTTGAAAGCTCATCCTCAAAAAGAATTTTATAATCGGGATACTTCGAAATTATCCTGTGTATTCTGTCAAAAATAAGGTAATTATAACTATTTATTCCTCCAAGATAAGATAAAAGCGCACCCTTTAAATCACCCTTTGATTCATAAATACCTCCAAGTTCATAGGAAAAAAGGGTATCATCTTTTAAAACTTTTCTTCCCATTTGAAGGACCTTTATGGCCTCTTCATTTAAAAAATAGTCCCAGAAAACCGTAGCCACTTTAACATATACATCCCTGTCGTACTTAAACTTCTTCACAATTTCGTAAAGTATATTTTTAGCTCCCCTTATATCCCCATTTTCAAAATATATGTCGGCAATTTCTATCAATGGAGAAAAATCATCTCTTTCCTGTAAAAAGTAATTTTTCAATGAAATGACAGCCATTTTTAAGTATCTGTCATCTTTAAAAGAATAGGATCTCAAAAGGGTTATAAATCTCTTTGAAACATGAGGTAAATAATAGTATTTTCTCAAAAAATTCACCGCAAAGGGTATACCTTTTTCAAATTCACATCTATATAGCAATACCTGTGTAGTAAAAAACTCCTTTAAAAAGGAATTATTTTCTTCCTGAATGGAATTATAAAAGGCATCCAATTCTCCCTTTCGGGAAAGGCCCCTTAAAAATTTATCACAGTAATCAGGATATATAAGGGAATATTTAAAGAAAAGATTTCCATCATCAAAATTCATTGCATACTTATCCAAAAATCTCTTTGAAAGAGGAAACTTTAAAAGGGCATAGCGATAAAGTTCCTTCTTTAAATCCTTTACCCCTCTAATACCATCTATATTTGATTGAAGGAAAGTTGAAAGTGATTGATAATCAAACCTATTAATAAACTCTTCTGCTATTTCCTTAACCCTTTCATTCCTTTTTAACCTATAAAAAAATCTCACAGCCCTTCCATAAAGACTTTTGTCATCTTTAAATTTTTCAAGCATGGAATTATAAGTTTTAACTTCAAGTTCAATGAGATTAAGTCTGTCAAGCACATCCAGAAACTTAAAGAATAACTCTTCTTTATCTGGAAATTTTCTGAAAAGTTCAGAAAAAATATCAAGAATTTCATATCTCTTATTTAAATTTAGAAGAAAAGATACATATTCATCCACAACTTCAAAGTAATTTACACTTGAAGATCCAATTTCGGTTTCTATCCCCCAATAGGATTTCCCCAGCGACTCATTCACAAGAGAAGGAACCTCTTTTAAAAGGTACAATTTATAATATTTTAAAGATGAAATTTTTCCACTGCTGTTTCTATAAATCCTTGCAAGTTTCAGGTATATCTTTCCACGTAATTTTTCATCTTCAATTTGAGAGAGTAGCCTTTCAAGATACTCTATTTTTTTAGAATCGGGTAATACCTTACCAAAATTGCTAAGAACATCAAATAAAACATCCACATAACTTTTTTTATCCAACTTTTCAATTTTTGAAAGGATCTCATCGGAAATGTAGAGTGCAAAGTAATTAACTCCCCCTTCTTTAAAATCAGAAAACTCATTCACCACATTTTTCCCATTAAACAAAAGGGAAACAATTGAATTTAAGGAACCAATGGAGTTATCTCCAGATATTCCATTCACCAAAAAATAGAGTTTCCCACTATTAATACCCCCCACCTCAATATTTTTATTCAAAAAAAGGTCAAGTAGTACTCTATAGGAAAATATTTTATCCCTAACCTCCAATTTCCCATCACTTAAGATGGAATTTAAAATCCTAAAGGAATATATATAATCATCAACACTATGGGAATATTTGAGTAGGGCTATTTTTTCACTCCGGTTAAAAGTCTCCCCATCTGAAATCTTCTTCTCAATATAAAACCTTAAAAAATTATCCGCCTCCCTTTTTCCAACCCCATACTTCAGGTAGTAAAATAAAAAGGAAAAGTCCCTAAATGAATATTTACCATCTAAAAGTTTCTTCTGTAAATCCTCTCTCTTGGCTTTTAAACCCTTTAAATCAAACAACTTTCTGTAAAAATATTCAATTAAAAATTGAGGCATATCTCTGGAAAAATTTTCCTGAAAAAGGGTATAAAAGTCCTCAAATTTTTCCTCCTGAAGTAAATCCACCAATCTGGCATATAGCAAAAACCAATTGTTAGAGGTAATCTTTTCAAGATTTTCATATGCCGAACACCCCTTATTTTTAAGCAGTTTTACAAGTTCTTCAACATCCCTATAATCTGAAAAGTTCTTTACCTTTTTTTCATAAATTTCTTTCTTAAGCTCCCACTTATGGGGCAAAAATTTTTCACAAACCCCTATTGCCTTTTTAAAAAGGTCCCTCCTTTTATCTTCACTCAAATTTAAATCGGTACCTTCAATGAGATACTTTACCTCCTTTTCATAAAACCCTCTTTTGTGATAAAAATCAAGGAGTAAGGAAAGGGAATAGATATCTCCTTTTATTTGAAAATAATTTAAATAACTCCTTTCAGCATCTTTAAAATTCAGGTCTTCTATATAAGCAGTTGCAAGATAAGGTAAAAGTTCGGGATCCCTTAAAGATGATTCCTTTAACTCCCTTATCGTTTCTTCTGGCAGTTTTGGAACAAAAATCTCTCTCCCCAAAAAATTCTCTTTTGAAAAAAAATACCCATAGGTAAGATTATTCATTTCATTAAAATTAATGTGGTGTTCTCTATAGGTAAAGGAAAGAAAAAATAAAAGGATGAAGGTAAAAGGTAGAAATAACTTTCTCATTCAATTCTCCCAAAATATTCTTCTACTTAATTTTATTACATTAAAGATACTTTTAGAAGAATTTTTTATATCCGTAAAAATATGGGAAGGAAAAAATTGCAGTATAAAATTAATTGTGTCAGAAAGGAGAAACCACCTTTTGGGAGAAAGGGGTTAAAATTAACCCCGAAGAAAAATTCCAGAAAGGAGGTCACAAGACATACCCGGAATTTTGCGCTTGGGAAACAATATAGAAAATATTCATTCACCAACTTCTTCTTTAAATTTTACAGCAAAAATTGGAAAAGGAGAATTTAGTGCCAGGAAAAAAATTTGGTGTATGAAATTGGTGTCAGACAAGATCTAAATAATAAAAAAAGTGTCAGACATTAAAAGACATTAAAGGTAAAGGTGTCAGGCAAAATTTTAGATTTGAAAAAAAAGTGTCAGGCAAAAATTTATAAAAAAAGTGTCAGGCAAAAATTTAAGAGAGAGAGAAATTTAAGGGGTTTTTGGGGTTGGCAAGTAAAAAGAAACTTAAAACTGGCAAGGCTCAAAATCTTCTGGCAAAAACCAGCGATTAAAACAAAATTCCTTTTTCATTCTATAAACTTTTAGGGGCTTTCAGGGTGGGAAAACAAAAAGTAAACTCAGAACTGGCAAACATAAAATCTTTTAACAGAAATAAGTAATTTAAGAAAAATTCTTTTTACTTCCTATAAGCCTTTAAGGGGCACTCAGGTGGAAAAATAAGTAGGAAATAAATGGGAGAAGGAAACAGAGCTGATTGAAAAAACTTTTCAGAAGATGTTAGGTAAGTAAGCAAGTAAAAAAGCGAAAAAAGGAATGGCAAAATTAAATATGTCGGGCTGAAATCCCCCACACATTCCCCACCATGAGTTTATAGGAAAGAAAGAGAAAAATTTTTTTGTCTGGCACTATTTTTTCAGAAATTTTTAGAGGCTTTTGAGGATAGGCAAATAAGAGAAAAAATTAAATTCAGACAAAAATAAAGTTTTCTGGCAAAAACCAGGTGATTAAAGAATAATTCTTTTTATTTTCTATAAACTTTTTTTAGATGGCATTTAAGGGAAAAATGGGGACAGACTTGAATTTAAAGACCTGGATTTAATATTTAAGAAAGATATTAAGAAAAACATCAAGCAAAATTGAAAAACCCCTTTTTTTAGATTATCTTAATAAATCTCATCTAATGTAAACAAAGTTTTTTTAACTCCCCTTTTCTCTCCTTAATGGGAATATTAAAAAGCCTTGCACAATTAAGTTGACATTGCCGAAAAAATTGCAGGCTAAAATTAGCCTGCAAAAGTTATTTAAATAAAGAAGAATAAACTTTTTTAAAACCTTTCCAGTCAAATTTCTTTGCAAAATTTAAAAGCTCATCAAGGGAGATTTTAGTTCCATCAAATACAAGGACTCCACCTTTATTTAAATTTTCCTTAGATAGGAAAATTACCAATGAACAATGTTCATTCTCCCTTTGAAGCAAAACCCTGAAGCCATTCATATCTTTTACTTCAAGATATTCGCCATTGGAAGAAGATACTTTCATATTAGCCATTTTCAGAGCCTGCCAGTAAGTCATGGCCTGGATACCAACAACCACATTTACAGTTACATTTTTTTCGCCTTTATAATATTCTCTTGTGGACATTACCATTTGATTGTTTCCATAGGAGATATCTGTTCCGCCCGGTTTATTCCCTTTCCATCCAGGGATATCCTTAAAAAGGGGATAAAACTTCTCATATTTTTCAGCAAACACTGGAATCAACATGAAAAGTAAAAGGAAGAAGATTAAAATTTTCCTCATAAAATTAACCTCCTCAAAGAGATTAATTTTTTTTAGATACACTTTTTAAAATTGAGTTCAAATTTTTTATAAAGATTGCCCAAACAATGAGATAGTAGGCGTGGGTTGTAAATCTAAACCTGTTGTTTTCCCCACATTCAAAAAACATTCCAACGTACATTACGTAGATAATAGTAAAAAAAATAAAAATGTAAACAATTCTTTTCCAGAAAGTTCTTTCCACTCTCAAATTAAATATAAACAGTGGAAATGTTAGCAACACAAAAATGGCAAACAAAGGATAAAACGCAAATTTTGTGTAAAAAGCTAATTTCTTTTCAGACAGAGTATATTTTTTCTTATCTTCTGAATTCCAGAATCTCAGTAACAAGTAGTTAAAGGTGAAAATTAACCTCTTCAGGAAGGTACTATCCTTTTTAATCAAATATATGTGATATGCCGGTATAAGATAAAATTCAAAAGATTTTAAAACCCCCCTCATATAACTCATTGGAACTACTTCAAGGGCTTTTAAATATTTTTTCAGATAGATTTTTGAAATCCTTATATAAGGATAGTAATTATAATTTGAAATAAAAACATCTCCAATCCTTTTGTAGGACTTACTTAACTCAGGAATATTTCTATATTTTTCAGGTATGGCAAGATATCTTTGGGGATACATTTTAGGGAAAGAAAAAGGAGGAATTATATAAAAAACATCTTCTAAATTTCCTGTAAGTAATTTTTTTTTCTCTTTCTTATCCATGTAAAAGGAAAAAACCTTTGCAAAATTCATCCCAAACCATGAGGAAAGAGAAAAGGTATCAAATAAAATAAAATTCTTGAGATAAAAAAGCAAAAGGATAAAAGTCACAATTGCAATTCTTTTATAGACTTTTCTTCTTTCCTCTTTCTTTAAATAAAAAAATATAAAAAAAAGCATCAGGAAAAATAAAAGGTGAAAAATACTCCTTATTAGTGAAAGAACAAGTAGGGAAAAAAGAAAAAGTGTAAAGTGACGTATATTTTTCTCCTTAAAATACCTTATTAAGAAATATAAAGATAAAATTAGAAGAAAAATTACAGGTAATGTATAGAAGTAAAAGGTTTCAAACATCAAAAAAGAGGGATTAAAAAAAAATATTAGCGAAAAGAAAAGGGAAAGTTTATTATCAATATCAAGCATCACCATGATTTTATAAAACAAAATAAGTGAAAAATAACCCAGTATCAGAAACAAAATCATTGCAAATGTTTGTGGCTTTAAGAAGGGATTTTTTATCAAAACTCCAGTAATAAAGTTAAATAGAGGCGGTTGACTGTGAAGATAAAACACTCCCCTTAAAAGATCATTTTTCAAATATCTAACGTCTAAAAACTGCCAGAAATATTTTATGTGGTCAAAGTGAAATTTTCCCCCAGTGTAAAAGTAAAGGAAATTTACGAAAATATAAGAAACGGAAATTATTATCCAATCAACCTTTTTAGAGAACATCTGCAAACTCGTGTTGATTTTTTGTGAAAACTTTATATCCAATTAAAAAAATTACAATTGAAATTATCCAGAACTTAATAAGGGCATAGATATCCGGCATTTTCTGATTTAAAATTATATCCCTGTACCCCTTTATCAAAAGAGCCATTGGATTTAACTCCTCATACTTTCTGAACTTTTCAGGTATCAATTCCATGGTATAAAAGAGAGGTGTTAAATACATCCAGATCAATAAAATCTGGCCTATAATCTGTCCCATGTCCCTTATAAAAACATTTACCGTGGCTCCCATCCATCCAAAACCAAGAGTAAGTAAAAATTGTGCAAAAAAGTATAACAAAAGAAGAGGGTAATATTTAAAATTTGTTTTTCCAGAAAGAATGGCTCCTATTATCAAAATGGCAAAACCAATAAACATATTCACAAAGGCTGAAATTGTGAGGTATATGGGTAAAATCTTTGAAGGGAACATCACCTTTTTTATTAAATTGGCATTATCTATTAAAGTATTTGTGGAGCGCAAAATTGCCTCGTGAAAGGCCATCCATGGAACCATTCCACAGTAAATATAGAGGGCTGACATGGAAAGGGTGGCCTCTCTGGAAAATTTAACTTTAAAGATAACTGAAAAAACGAAAGTATATATTCCAAGCAAAATAAGGGGATTTATGACAGACCAATAAAATCCAAGAATGGATCCTGCATACTTCTCCCTCAAATCCTTTTTAACGTAGTTAAATAGAAGTGTCCTCTGATTGTAGTAATACTCAAATTTTTTTAAAAGTTGAAATCCCATTTAAATATGAATACCTCCACCATCAAATATGTGAGAAACTTCCATTAAACTCTCCGAAATTGTGGGATGGGGGAAAATCGTCCTTGAAACATTGAAAACATCCAAAATCCCATTTATCCCCATTACGCCTAAAAAGATATGTTCAGGGGCATCTCCACCAATTATGTGCATACCTAAAATTTTACCACTATCCTTCTCTGAAAGAACTTTTACAAAGCCCTCCCCTTTACCTTCAATCTTAGCCTTACCATTTGCCATAAATGGAAATTTTGCCACACGATAGTGAATCCCCTTCTCCTTCAGATCCCTTTCCCTGAATCCAGCAGAAGATACAGGAGGAATCGAAAATACTGCGGCGGGAATGGCATTGTAGTTTATCTTTTCTGGATTTTTCCCGGCAATAAAATTAGAGACATATATCCCTTCAGCAGATGCCACATGGGCAAGTTGTGGTGTATTGATAACATCCCCTATGGCAAATATGCTTTCCACTGAAGTTCTGTAATTTTCATCCACAGAGATGTAGCCCCTCTGGAGATTAATTCCCAAATTTTCAATACCCAGAGAATCCAGAAACGGTTTTCTACCAGTAGAGATTAAAACCCTATCAAATCTCTCTTCCAAAATATCATTTCCCTCAACCTCTATTTTTAAAATAACTTCATCACCTTCTACTTTACCCTCCACAACCTTAGAACCTGTGTAATACTTTATTTTCCTCTTCTTAAAGGACTTTTCAAGTTCCACTGAAATTTCTTCATCTTCAAGGGGAAGTAAGTGAGATAACATCTCAATTATAACCACATCTGAGCCAAAACTTCTGTATATGGATGCAAATTCCACCCCCACTGCCCCTGCACCTATAATTCCCACCCTTCCGGGGATTTCATCAATTTGAAGCATATCATCACTTGATAGAAAAAATTTTCCGTCAAACTTAATGTGGGGAAGATCTTTAGGAAGTGAACCGGTGGCAATTACAATATTTTTTGTCTTAAGTTCAACATCTCCATCACTTTTTTTAACAAGTACTCTACTTTCATCAAGTATACTCCCAAATCCCTCATATATATCCACCCCTTTACTTTTCAATAAAAAAGACACTCCCCTTTGCATTCCCTTCACAATTTTTTCCTTATGTTTCATCAAATTTTTGAGATTTAAATTAAAATCACTTACATCCAGTCCAATACTTCTTGCCCTTTTAATATCCTCAATTAAATGTGCAGTGTTTAAAAGCACCTTTGTGGGGATACATCCGACACTAACACAAGTTCCTCCAAAGGTTCCACTCTTTTCAACTATTGCACACTTCATCCCATTTAATGCTGCCTTTATGGCACCCACATACCCACCAGGACCAGCCCCTATAAAAACCACGTCATACATATTTCACTCCTATTTCTAAAATAGAATTAGATTTTAACAGAAGAACATAATCAGGTAAATATATTACCTCTTTTTACCTCCATAGGGTTTCAAAAGTTTTATTAACGGTTTGACCTCTTTGGGGTATGGGAAAAACCTATTTAAAATATCTTTATAATCAATATATTTTCTATAAAAAACCCTGTTTGCCTTTTTATCAATTGTAAGGGTGGCTCCTTTTAAGGAAACTCCGGCAAAAAGTCCCTTACTCCTTGAATAAGACAAAATTGAAGCCTTAAGGGCTATATCAGTCCCAGCCTCAGCATTTCTTCCAACAGGCCCAGCAGTTGCCGTCATATCCCCACTTAATTGGAAATTATCCGAAAGTATCGCCCTATATCCCCTTTTATTATTCACCACAAGTATAAGATCAACAGCCTGTCCACCTATTTGAAATCCAAAACTTCCACCACTTATTGCTATAAAAGAGGGGTTACTCCACCTACCATCAGGCAATCTATGCACAATTATTCCCTTTCCATGGCGGGCCCCAAACATAAATCCACCCTTTACCACATGGGGAATAACAACAAGTGCCTCACAGTTTCTCAAAATTTTCTCTGGTATTCCACTTTCAGGGATATTTAAAAATTCATCGAGAACTTCAATGCTGCTACTAAGTCTGTTAACCACTTTTTTTCTTGAAAGGGAAAATGTTAAAGTGGAGAGAAAAAAGATTACCATTAAAAACAATGTCAATTTTCTTTTCATTTCAAATCCTCCTAAAAAATATGGTTAAAATTATACCCTCAAGAAAATAAAATTTCCATTTCATTTATAAATCTTTTATGATAAATATTTAATTTTAAAAAATATTTAAAAGAGGTGTACCATGTATGAATATAAACCAATAATTCCCCCCAAGGGAAGTAAGTTAACCTGCAAGGGATGGCATCAGGAAGCAGCAATGAGGATGCTAATGAATAATCTCTGTGAAGAAGTTGCGGAAAATCCAAGGGAACTTGTGGTTTACGGCGGAACTGGAAAGGCAGCAAGAAATTGGGATTGCTATCATGCAATTGTAAAATCACTACAGGAACTTGAAAATGATGAGACACTCCTTGTTCAATCGGGAAAACCTGTTGGAATATTTAAAACCTTTGAAATGGCACCCAGAGTTTTAATAGCAAATTCCAACCTTGTTGGCAATTGGGCAAACTGGGAAGAATTCAGGAGACTTGAAAAACTTGGACTTATTATGTATGGCCAGATGACTGCTGGCAGCTGGATTTACATTGGAACTCAGGGAATACTTCAGGGGACATATGAAACCTTTGCAGCAGCGGCAAAAAAACACTTTGATGGATCGCTAAAGGGGAAATTCCTTCTTACAGGTGGTTGTGGGGGAATGGGAGGGGCGCAACCCCTTGCAGCCACAATGAATGGGGCTGCATGTCTGGTAGTTGAAGTAAATCCTGAAAGAATTAAAAAGAGAATTGAAACAGGCTATTGCGACAAAATGAGTGACAATCTGGATGAAGCATTGAAAATGGTTTTAGAGGCAAAGGAAAAGGGAGAAGCCCTTTCTGTTGGACTTGTGGGAAATTGTGCTGAAGTTCTCCCGGAACTTGTAAAAAGAGGAATTATTCCTGATGTTTTAACAGACCAAACAAGTGCCCATGATCCACTAAATGGATATATACCAGCTGGATTAACTCTAAAAGAGGCAGACAAATTGAGGAGAGAAAATCCGGATGAATACTTAAAGAGAAGTTATGAATCCATTGGAAAACATGTGGAAGCAATGCTTGAAATGATGAGAAGGGGTGCAATCACATTTGACTATGGAAATAACATAAGGGCTCAGGCATTAAAGGCAGGTGTCAAGGACGCCATGGCTTTTCCGGGGTTTGTTCCAGCATATATCAGACCTCTTTTTTGTGAAGGTAGGGGACCCTTCAGATGGGCTGCCTTAAGTGGAGATCCAAAGGATATTGCAGTGACAGATGAACTGGTACTAAAACTTTTCCCCGAAAATGAACAACTTACAAGATGGATAAAAATGGCAAGGGAAAAAGTTCACTTCCAGGGTTATCCAGCAAGGATTTGCTGGCTGGGATATGGTGAAAGGGACAAATTTGCACTTGAGATGAATAAATTAGTAAAAGAAGGAAAAATCAGTGCTCCAATAGTAATTGGAAGAGATCATTTAGACACCGGTTCTGTTGCATCTCCATACAGAGAGACCGAATCCATGAAGGATACAAGTGATGCCATTGCCGATTGGCCCATTCTAAACGCCCTATTAAATGCCGTATCTGGAGCAAGTTGGGTAAGTTTCCACCACGGAGGTGGAGTTGGCATGGGATACTCACTTCATGCAGGTCAGGTAAGCGTGGCAGATGGGACAAAAATGGCAGAAGAGAGGTTAAGCAGAGTGTTGACAAATGATCCCGGCATAGGAATAGTGAGACATGCAGACGCAGGATATGAAGAAGCCATTGATTTTGCAAAGAAGAATAACATTAAAATCCCCATGTTAAAAAAATAAAATTTTAAGGAGTTTGACATGGCAACAGTAAAACCTTTTAAAGGGGTAAGGCCCAAAAGGGAATTGGTTGAAAAGGTGGCTTCACCACCATACGATGTTTTAAGTTCAGAAGAGGCAAGAGAACTTGTAAAGGACAATCCCTATTCCTTTTTACACATCGTAAAACCTGAAATTGATTTACCTCGTGATATAGACATCTATGATGAAAGAGTTTACAAAAAAGGTGCCGAAAACCTGAAAAAATTTATTGAAAAAAAAATACTTCTTCAGGATGAAAGCGATTTTTTTTACATATACAGACAAAAGATGGGAGATATTGTTCAAACCGGTCTTGTATGTTGCGCATCCGTTGATGACTACGATAACGATGTAATAAAAAAACATGAACAGACAAGAGCAGACAAAGAAGAAGATAGGACAAAACATGTTTACACATTAAATGCCAATACAGGTCCAGTATTTTTAACCTATAGGGCTTCAAAAGATATAGACAGTTTAATTGAAGAAGGCAAAGGCGAAGAACCGGAATACCACTTCACCTCAGAGGATGGTGTTGAGCACACATTCTGGATAATAAGAGACAGAGAACTAATTGAAAATATTATTGAAAAATTTAAAAATATTTCCACCCTCTATGTGGCAGATGGACATCACAGATCCGCCTCAGCCTCCAGGGTCAGAAAGCTTAAAATGGCTGAGAACAAGAACCACACTGGAAAAGAAGAGTACAACTACTTTTTGGTGGTAATTTTCCCACATAACCAACTTCACATAATGGACTACAACAGAGTTGTAAAGGATCTCAACGGACTTTCAAAGGAGGAATTTCTGGAAAAAATTAAAGAAAAATTCACACTGAAGGAAAGTGAAGTAAAAAAACCAGACAAAAAGCATAAATTCGGGATGTATCTTGATGGAAAATGGTACATGCTTGAAGCCAGAGAGGGAACATTTGATGAAAGCGATCCGGTTAAGAGTTTAGATGTAAGTATACTTCAGGAGAATTTGTTGTATCCCATCTTAGGAATTGAAAATCCAAGAAAGGATAAAAGGATTAATTTTGTAGGAGGAATTAGAGGCACAAAAGAACTTGAAAAACTGGTAAATAGTAGAGAATACAAAGTAGCCTTTTCAATGTACCCCACATCAATTGAAGAACTGATGAAAATTGCAGATGAAGGAAAATTTATGCCACCTAAGTCCACCTGGTTTGAGCCAAAACTAAGAAGTGGGCTTGTTGTTCATTTACTTGATTAAATTAAAAAAGAGCAGCCACCCCCGAAAGGCTGCTCCTGTGATCCCCCTTACAAAAAGAACCTCCTATTCGTCGGACGATTCTGTCATATTTAAAAATTTCTCTTTGAGTTTTTTTCTCATTTTTTTTGTCAAAACCTCAATCAGATAACTTTTCTCTTCACTACTTAAATTTTCATCCTTGCACAATTTAACCATTTCACTTAACTTATCCATCAAATATTTGGCACTGTCTTCCAGGTTGTCATTCACTACTTACACTCCTCACATATATACATGGATTTTTTTTAAAAAAGTTCAGAAAAAAATTTTAAAATATGGAAAAAATAATTTGGTTTGATATATAATTTATTTGTATTAGTTTTTCAGGTGAAAAAATGATACCGGAAAGCATAGGTAAATATAAGATAATAGACCTTTTAGGGGTTGGAGCCATGGGGAAGGTCTATAAAGGCTTTGACCCCAAAATGGGAAGGTTTGTGGCCATCAAAGTGATGGCTGAAAAATATGTAACCGATGAAGAAATAAAGAAAAGATTTTATAAAGAAGCCATTGCTCCGGCAAAACTCTTTCATCCAAACATTGTAAACATCTATGATTTAGACGAAGCTGAAGGAAAACCCTTCATCGTAATGGAATTCTTAGATGGTGTTGACCTGAAACAGATAAAAAAAATAGGAATAAACTTTTCAATTCCACAGGTTGTAAACATCATCCTTCAGGTAGCAAGAGGGCTCGCTCATGCCCATAGTGCTGGAATAGTTCACAGGGACATTAAACCGGCCAACCTGATACTGTTAAAAAATGGTACAATGAAAATAGTTGACTTTGGGATAGCAAAACTCTTTGAAAGTACGGTCCTCACCCACACAGGGATGGCAATTGGAACACCTGCATACATGAGTCCGGAGCAGGCAAAGGGGAAAAAGGTTGACATAAGGACAGATCAGTTTTCCCTGGGAATAGTTGCATATGAACTTTTGACGGGAAGAAATCCATTTCTTGCAAATAACTACACGGCAATTATATACAAAATTTTAAATGAGGATCCACCAAAACTCTCTTATCTCGTTCCCAATTGTCCGGAAGAACTCTCAAATATCGTGGAAAGAATGCTCAAAAAGGATGCCAGTGAAAGATATCCCAATCTCTTTGAAGCAACTAAAGACTTAGAGAAATTAATCCAAAATTATTCAGAGTCTGAAATAAAACTTTCTGAACTCCAGACTTTTTTTGAAAAGACTCAGGCACCTTCCACATTTTCAAATCAAAAGATATTTAAAGTAAAACAACTAATAAAAAACTCTCAATTTGACAGTGCAAGTGAAATACTATCAAGTATAGAAGAAGAAGCCGATCCAATACTCCTCGAGGCCCTAAAAAAGGAACTTGAAAAATCTCTATTTGAGAAGAAGATAAACAAATTCTTAGATGAAATCAAGAAACTTGAAGAGGAAAACAACTTTCAAGAAGCAAGGAAAAAAATTGAAGACAAAATAAATGAAGTTGGCGAAATGCCAATCCTCAAAAAGAGGCTTCTTGAAGTAATTGATAAAGAGAAAAAATACATTGAAAATGTAAAAATAGCACCTGCACTAAACAAAAGTTCCCGGTTAATAGAAGATGGAAAATATGAAGAAGCACTCAAAATTTTGAAAGAGGCTCTCCAATTTGATGAATCAAACATTGAGGTTCAGAAAAAGATAATTCAACTTGAAAGAAAAATAGCAAAAATTCACTCCCTCAAAAACAATGAAAATTACATTTTGGAACTCATTAAGGAAAGAGAATACATTTCAGCATTCAAAAATATAGAATCACTTCTAAAAGAATTTCCTGATTCATCTGAGAGAAAAATCAGTTTAGAAAACATAGAAAAGCATCTGATTGAAAATTTTATAGGAATCATCACTGAAAATGTAGAAAATGAAAATTATTCAAAGGCAAAAAAAGAAGTTGAACTATTGCTTTCACCCCAGAATCGTGAGCATCTGCTTGACTCCATAAGGGAAAATCTTCAGAAAGAAATTATAAACTATTCAAAATCTATACTGGTTGAAACCCACATATATTTCACAAAATTTTTAATAGAAAAAAGTATAGAGTTTTTCGGTGAAAGCGAGGAACTTAAAGTTTTAAGAGAAAAGGTAAAGGACCTGATAAAAGAAATAGAAGAAAAAATAAAGGCAGAGGAATTAGTAGGGGATGAACTCTCAAAAAGAGTACAAACCATCAGGGAACTCATTAAAAAGGGAGAATTTGAAGTTGCCCTTGAAAAATTAAATGAGGCTCAGGAAAAATTTGAGGGAGCAAAGCCCCTTGAAGACCTAAGTATCCAATTAGAAGAAAAGGTAAAGGAAAGAGAAAGACTACAAAAAATTGAAAGTTTAAAAAGGGAATTTGAATTTAGTATTGAATCAGGAGACTTTGAAAAAGGTGAAAAAATTTTAAAAGAGTTGGATGGACAAATTGATAGAGAAGAATTTCTAATTTTGGAAAACAAACTTGCAAAATATAGGGAAAAGCATGAGAAAGAAAACAGACTAAAAAATACCCTATCTACAATCAAAGATCTGGAAAAAAGAGGAGACCTAACTGCAGCACTGAACCTTGTGGAAAAGGCATTGGAGGAATTTCCAGAATCCTATGAACTTATGGATATTAAAAATATCCTGAAAAGAGAAATTGAGATTGTAGAGAGAAACAGGGAAATTGAAAAACTCGCCCAGGAGATTTCCTTTCTCATTAAAGAGGAAGAATTTAAGAAGGCAGAAAAATTACTGGAGAAATTAAAGGATATATCCCCCAATAGCAGCAAAACAATAGAAGTTGAGACCTCTTTGCTTGATAACAGGAAAGAATTCATCTCCAAATTTGAAGGGATGGTTGAGAGATTAATTGAGGAAGAAAACATAGAAGAAGCGAAAAATAAGTTAAATTTTGCCATTGAAAAATGTGGAGAAAATCATTTTAAAGAAATTGCCCAAAAGATAAGACTAAGCGAAGAAATATTTGAAAAGGCAAAAACAGTCAAAGAATACCTCGAAAAAGGGGAATATGACCTTGCCCTAATGCATGGTGAGGTTTTATCCAGGAACTACCCCACATCCACGATTGCAAAAAAACTCTATGAAAAGGTAATCTCAGAAAGGAATAAATTCATAGAAGGGGTTTTACAGGAGGCGACAATCCATGAAAAAAGTGAAAACTTTTCTGTTGCCATAGAAATTCTCAAAAAAGGTCTTGAATGTGTACCAAACTCACTTGAATTAAAAGATAAACTTGAAAAAATAGAAAAGAAAAGATCAGAAAAAATCGAGAAAGAAGGTCTATCAAATAAAGAAAGGGAACTCCTAAAAAGAGAACTTGATGAAGTCCTAAAAAGTGTAGATAAATATAAGGATGATAGAAATTATCTTGAAGCCCTGAGACTTCTTGAAGGTTCAAAGTTAAAATATCCATTTTTCCAGGACATTATTGAGAAAAAGATAAATGAAATTCAGGGAGAACTTGAAAAGGAACTTGAGACTGGAAGGAAAATCTCCAAAAAGGTTATTTCTCTGGTAGTTGTTCTAATTTTAATAATCATAGTTGGTATAGGTTACCTGATTTTAAGACCTACACCCCCAGCCAAACTCCCCAACGCACACATCCAGATAGATTTTAAACCATGGGCAAAGGTGGAAAAAATAGTCAACCTAAAGGATGGAAAAGTAATCTCAAAAGTAGAAAGGATCACACCTTTTTCACTAAGTTTAAAACCGGGAAAATACAAAATCTTTTACAAATACCCATCACCATGGAATAAAAGTTGTGAAAAAACTATAGAACTTAAGCCCGGCAAAACAGTTATCTTAAAAGATGCCCCAAAGGATATGGAAGAAAAAATTAAGGGTTTACTAAATAACATTATTGAAAAAAACAAGAATCAATAAATATTTTAAGGGAGACCTCTTTTTATCCGCTACCTTTTCCGATTTCAAAAAAATAAGTGTATAATATTCCCTAAGAAATTTTTAAGAGGTAAAAAATCATGAAGAAAAAAATTGTGTTTTTACTTTTCACAATGTTTATAATCCTTTCAATCTCCACTACCTATTCCGCAAAAAGGCCCTTTTCCATAGAAGATCTCTACAAATTAAAAAGTTATTCAGATTTAAGCATATCTCCAGATGGGAATCAGTTGTTATTCACTTTAAAGGAATACAAATTAAAAGAAGGAAAGTCTTTTTCAAATATATACCTGTTAAATTTAAAGGATGGAAAATTAAAAAAAATAACATTCAATAAAGGTAAAAACTATTCTCCCTTTTTCTCGCCTGATGGTAAAAAAATATATTATATCTCTACAAAAGATGGCAACTCACCACAACTTTATGTTCTAAGGAATCTCTCTGAGCCTGAAAAAATAACCAATTTCTACACAGGAATAAACTCCCCTATTATCTCAAGGGATGGAAAATTTGTTCTTTTCAATTCCGATGTGTTTCCCGAATGCAAGGCTGATTCAGACTGCAACAAAAGGATATTAAAGGCAATGGAAGAAGGTCCAGTACAGGCACATCTCGCAGATGATCTTCTTTACAGACATTGGACCTTTTACAAAGATGGGAAAATAACACATACCTTCCTTCTAAATCTTGAAACCAAGAAAATAGAGGATCTTACCCCCGGAAAATTTGACACCCCACCTTTTTCTCTGGGAGGAGATAGGGGGTATACAATAAATCCCAATTTGAATTACATTTGTTTTGTATCAAATCATGACAAATGTCTTGCGTGTTCAACAAACAACGATCTATTCCTCTATAATATAAAAAGTAAAAAAATTACTAATATAACAAAGGAAAATAAGGCATACGATGGAGACCCTTCCTTTTCTCCCAACGGAAGATACATTGCCTTTAAGATGCAAAAAATACCTGGATATGAATCAGACAGATTTAGACTCGCAATATATGATATAAAAAGTAAAAAGATAGAAATACTCACAGAAGAATTTGACCACTGGGTTGACTCCTTCAAATGGGGACCAGATTCCAGATATATCTACTTCATATCTCCAGTAAAGGGAAACTATGTTCTTTACAGAGTGAATATAAAAGACAAAAATATTGAAGAAATTCTCAACAAAAACACCATAAGAGATTTTGTCATTTCCCCAAATGGAAATGAGATATATCTTTTACACTCTTCCATTTCTACACCCTATGAAATCTATTCCTACTCACTTAAAAGCAAAAAATTCAAAAGGCTCACATTCCTAAATAAAAAAATAGAAGATGAAGTGGATATAAGACCTGCTGAAATTAAGTGGTTTAAAGGAAGTGATGGAGTAAAAATTCAGACCTTTATTATAAAACCTCACAACTTTGATCCAAATAAGAAATATCCCCTGATCTTAAATATTCACGGAGGCCCCCAACAGATGTGGGCTGATTCCTTCAGAGGTGATTGGCAGGTATATCCCGCAAAGGGGTATGTGGTGGCATTCTGCAATCCTCATGGCTCTCCCGGATATGGGCAGGAATTTGTGGCAGAAATTTCCAAAGATTGGGGAGGAAAAGCAATTGAAGATATCTTAAAGGTTACCCAGCAACTTGCAAAACTACCCTATGTTGACGAAAAGAGAATGGGAGCAATGGGATGGTCCTGGGGCGGCTATGCAATAATGTGGCTTGAGGGACATACAACAAAGTTTAAAGCCCTTGCAGCCATGATGGGGGTTTACGATTTAAGGAGTATGTATGGGGCAACTGAAGAACTCTGGTTTCCCGAATGGGATCTTGGAGGAACTCCATGGACATCACCTCTTTATGAAAAATTTTCCCCATCTAATTTTGTTAAAAACTTTAAAACTCCATGTCTTGTAATAACCGGGGAAAGAGATTACAGGGTTCCATATACACAAAGTCTTCAATTTTTCACCGATTTGAGGAAAATGGATGTTCCGGCAAGACTC
>JAMOQF010000195.1 GCA_027064125.1 Acidobacteriota bacterium | reverse complement strand
CCGCTATTAAATCTATCCCAAGAGATGCAAGAAAAGAATATACCACACTCCCATAAAACCCCTCATAACTCTCCAACTCATTCTTCGTAAAATTCGTATAGGGAATTGATGAAAAAAGCCTCTCAAACTCCCCCATCAATCCTTCTACATCACCACTTAATAAACACTCCTGCAATTTTAACTGTATTACTCCCTTCATATTTGTCTGAATGGATGTTAAGTACTTTAAAATGCTATTTGTAAGGGATCTCTTTACCTCTAAATTGGGATAACTCAATGTAAAATAACTCATCTCGCCAATCTGCTTTTCTCCCTTTATTGTCAAATACCCCGTCTGCCACAAAAGAGTCTCTATCTCCATTGTGTATATATCAAAACTACTCAATAAATCATCTGTGGCAACAACCTCCTCAAGATCTGGAACAAAATACTTCCTCTCCTTCATTAACCTGAGTAAAAATGTGGGAGTCCCCGTCTCAAACCAATAGGAATGAAATCTAAAACCATTATCTATAAATAAAAGTATGTCATAGGGATTGTAAACACTCTCTCCAAGCCATGAATAACCATTGTACCATCTCCTCACCTTCTCCATATCCACACCTTTTAAATGCTCCCTAAAATACTCCTCAAGTTCCCCCTCTGTATACCCACAAAGAACCGTTGCAAGGGGATGAAGGGTTAAATCCGTTAAATTATTCAACTTACTAAAAAGATTTACCTTGCTAAACTTACTCACACCTGTGAGCAACACAAACCTCAAATGCTCATCAAGTCCCTTTAATATCCCATAAAAATTTGAAAGAAAATCCCTTATCTCCTCAGCAACGGAGGGCTTCTCTATATTATCTAAAATCGGCTTGTCATACTCATCTATTAAAACCACCACATTCTTACCATATTTCTTCTTTGCCTTTATGATTATATCCCTGAAATAAAAAGGCAGTTCCTCCCTCCTGCAATCACCAAGTTCCAACCTCTTCTCTTCATCAAATAGATAATTCCTGAGGTTCAACTCTATTCTGCTCTTTTCAGGTGCAGTTATCTGACTGAAATCTATCTTTAAGACAGGATATCTTTCCTCCCAGTTCCACCTGTCATATATGTATAACCCCTTAAATAACTCCTTCCTCCCCTCAAATATACACTTTAAAGTATCAAGGGTTAATGTCTTTCCAAATCTCCTGGGACGGGAGAGAAAATAATATGTACCACCTCTAACTATTTCTAAAAGATATTTTGTCTTATCTACATAGATACAATTATTCTTAACTATTTTTTCCAAACTACTATATCCAAGTGGAAGTCTCCTCATTTCACATCTCCGTTAAATATAAATAACACTAAGTTTATTTTAACACATCTAAAGGTAAAATAAAAAAGTGCCAGGCAAAAATTTAACCTGTAAAAAAACTACCTTCCATATTGAAAACAATCTAAACACACAGGAGTTCCATCTTCAAGGGATATATAATTTTCTGCAATATACATACCACACCTTGAACATTTCACAATTTTAAAACAGGGCTTTTTCCTGACAATCTCATACTTAAATGGACCGTCAATTTCCACTACTTTATCAAAATCAGTAGATAAAATCTTCAAAAATACATCATGTGTAGCATCCTCAGGCACATCTGTTGGATTTACTCCCTTTCGCCTATAGGACATAAACGGAGCATTAAATGCACCCTCTATTATTTCATTTTTTATTCTCCCCCTAACAGCCTCCCCATTTTTCTTATTTATAAGCAAAAATTCCCATTTACCTTTTGGTTCCTTTTTAAGTAGCCCTTTTCCAAAGGTACATCCCGTGGCAAACTGGAGGCCATCAACAAAACAACCGGCAGCATGGTTATTACCAACATACACCACCAACATAGAATCCATATTCCTTTCCCTTTCAATTCCAAGTTTCTCAAGTGCAGCAAGTCCAGCAAGAAAACCAAGTGGCATTCCTCCACAAATGTGTCCATGAACATTTATTGAAGAATATAAAATCTCCCGTTGAAAGTCATTCAATTTTGTTAATTTTTTAGTTAACTCACGACTTTTATCAAACATATTCTCCTCCAAAAAATAAATTTAAATTACATCCTTTACAATTAAGATAAAAGCAATTAGATAGAGAACAATGGCAAAAACCCTTTTTACAGATTTCCCTTTTAACTTTATTGCCATGAAATTTGACCCCAATTGACTGCCTGAAAAAACTGCAATCACACATAAAATCCACAGTTTCCAATCTGGTTTTGCACTTGTTGCAAGATGGGAAACAAAGCTTGAAACACCAGAAAAAGTCACAGCAATTGAAGAAGTAGCAGCAGCAGTTTTTGCTTCAACACCCACCATATATAAAAGTGGGACCACAAAGGAGCCCCCACCCCTACCAATAAGTCCTGCAAGAAATCCAAGGAGACTTCCACCTGAAAGGCCTATGACAAATTTTCCCTTATTGGTAATTTCTCCTTTTGGCTGCCACCCAATTAGCATCAAAGTGGCTGAAATAGATGTAAAAATTGCAAAGACAAGCACCAGAAATTTTGTGGGAACAATCTTTGAAAAATAGGTGCCAATGGGAGCAAATATGAGCATTGTAAACCCAAACAACAATCCTATCTTTAAATCCACCATCTTTCTTCTCAAATATGTAAAGGCTGCAGAACTGCTATTTACCACATTTAATAACATACCAAGTGGTATTGCCTCCCTTTTAAAATCAAGCCCCATCCAGAATAAAATTGGAATATAAATCTGAGATCCTCCCATACCAAGCATGGAAAAGACAAAAGATATAAAAAAGAAAATTAAAGGAACAAAATAAATCATTTTCTACTCCTCTTCTCCTTTAGTTTTAAACTACATATATCCCTATTTATTTCCTTAAGTCTATTGTAAAGTTCCATTTTTTCAACATCTGGAATTTTATCCAAAAGGAAATCCATCAATTCAGAAATCAGTGGATCTTCACCAAGTTTATAAATAACCCACTTTCCTTCTTTTTCCCTTTGAAGAATATCTGATGATAGGAGTAATCTTAAATGAGCAGATATAGTAGAAAAAGCAAGGGGAAGCATCTCAACTATCTCACATACACACATTTTTCTCTTCTTAAGCATTAAAACTATCTTAAACCTGTTAACATCGCCTAAAACTTTCAAGACATTGGAAATTTTCTCTATATTATTCATAAAAACTCCTTCAGGAAAAAGGGTAAATGTTTTTATATTTTTAAAAATGTAATAATATTTTTTTTAAAAGATTGTGTCAAGGAATTCAAGAAAAAAAATGATGATTTATTAAATATTTCAGACTAAAATTTTTTTGTCTGGCACTATTTGTTTTATAAATCTTTAGATGGTTTTTAGTGCAGGCAGGTAAGAGAAAAAATTAAAAATTTGTCAAAAATAAAGTTTTCTGGAAAATATCAACAATTAAGCATCTCTATTTCCCTTCTATAAGCCTTTATGGAGCATATAGGGTGGGCAAGTAAGAAAAGAAACTTAAATCTGGTAAATACAAAATCTTCTGGCAGAAACTAACAACCAAGATTATTCCTTTTACCTTTCTATAAACCTTCTGGAATATGGAGGAATGGGGACAGACCTAAATTTAAAGATAAATATTAGGCACGGTTTGATTTGAGATTTAGGAAAAGGTGTCAGGCAAGATGTCCAAGATGTTTAAGAAGATATCTAAGTAAATTAGGAAAGAGATTTGGAGCGAAATTTGGTATTTGGCAGGACAATATGGAAAGTATGGAAAGAGGAAAGATAAATTTGGGGACAAACCTGGATTTGAAAATAAATTTTTAAAAAAGTGCCAGGCAAAAAATTTCTACAAAAATATAACTTAGAAAAGTAAAAAATTTTACCTGAAATCCTTTTAAATAAAACTAACAAATTCTTACCAGATGAAATATAAGAAAATAAAAAATTGGAAGAAAATAAAAAATGGGTATTGAATATTCGAAACTAAAGTAATCACCATATTCTTCTGAAAGTCTCTTCCATAAATCGGGATCCAATCTTTTTAATGCATTCCCTACCCTCTTTGCATTAATTGTATCCCCCTTTGAAATATGAATAATAAACAAATCCACATGGGCCCACTTATAATCTGGATTCAGTTTCAATGTTTCCTTAAACTCCAATTCAGCCTTTTCAAGGTTTCCAATCTTTTTATAAGAGAACCCTAAATTATAATGGGCATCTGGATCAAAGGGATTTAATTCAATGGATTTTTCATACATATCTATTGCCCTTTCCATATCCCCTAATTTTTTATAAACATTACCCAAATTAAAATACGCCCCTGCAAAATTTGGATTTAATTTTATTGCCTTTTTAAATTCTTCAATCGCTTTTCCATATTTTCCAATATTCATATATATATTCCCAAGATTGTAATGGGCCCAGACATAATCTGGATTTATCTTTATGGCCTCTTTAAACTCATTAATAGCCTCTTCATATAATCCAAATTCACTGTACAAAAAACCAAGATTAAAATGAGAAAGCAAATCAGAAGGATGAATTTCAATGGCTTTTTTAAATTCCCTAATCGCCTCTTCATATTTTCCAAGAATATTATAAATTACTCCAAGATTATAATGGGCTTCATAATCAAGAGGATTTTCTTTCACCTTTTTTAAATATTCTTTTTCCACATTTTCATAATCACCTAAATTCAAATGAAACTTTCCAAAAAATGAGTCATTTTTCTCTTTCATTTCCCAACTCCTCTTATATTATATTATTTTATTCCCTCTTCCACATTTAACATTTCTGTTTTAAATATTTTAATCCTAAAAATTAAAACAAAAAACTTTATAGAATGCCTTTTTCAATTTCTTACCCTATTAGCTAAATTTTAATTTAACAACAAATCTGGATTTTTCTATTTTTTAACTTCACTTCTAATTTTTTTACAAGATTAGCATCTAAATCTTTTAAAATTTCACACTCTTTCAACGCTATCTCTCTTTTGTTAACGTCAATATATGTAATACTAAGAAAATAATTAAAATCTATCTCAATTGCTTTTTTAAAAATATTTATAGCATGCCTATACTTGCCAATCATATAATATAATTCCAAGATTTTCATAAACATCTGTAAATTTTGGATCCATTTTTAGAGCCAATTTATATTGGTTAACTGCTCTTAAAAAAAGCTTACATTTATGATAATAATTGCCTTTTTGATCATAAGTTTTAGCTGAAGGAAGAACGAAATAAACATTATAGTTTAAATATTTACTCAATTTATCCATTTCCTTTGGTATAAAGGATATATCACATTCAATGACTTTATGAAACTTGAAAAAAATGGTTCCTAAGAATATTAAAACTATTATAAAAAATAAAACAAATTTAAAATTAATTTTCATAAATACTCCATAACACAAAATACAAAAAATCTCCTTCCTTTCAACTTTTTTTATAATTTTAGCTTTTTACAAAAAAATTTTAAAGGGACAATAAAGGACATTTAGGAACATTTAGGGAAGTCTCGCAAAATTATCACACATATTAAACCATTAATTTGAATTTATCATAAATTTTTTTCAATTGATTTTTCTTCATTTTTTACTTAAAATTTCTTTTAAATAATTATTATTAAAAATCATGGACACTACAAAAAAAACCAGTCCGCAATTTCCAAAGCCCGAAAAGGAATTCTCTAAAGAAGAAATTTTAATTGGATGGAAGGAAATAGCCTCATTCTTAGGAGTATCAGAAAAAACTGCACGTAGATGGGAAAAGGAATTTGGTTTACCAATAAATAGACCCAAAAAAAGAACGGTAACTGCAATTAAAAGCGAACTCATCGTATGGTTAAAAAAAGACAAGAAAAATCCAATTAAAGAAACAGATAAATCAAAATATACTATATTAATAAATAGAAAAAATTTATATACTCTATCCACATGGATTTTTTTAATTTTAGGTTTTATAATACTTTTCTTCATCTATAAAACTAAGAATAATGAAAATTTTAAAAAACTATTTGTGAAAAGTTCCCACCTTAAATTTTCATTAATACCCGATGTAAAATACATGGAAAGTAATGCTATTTTAACAATATATAACAGCAAAGGTGTAAAATTAAAAAAATTTATTTTCAACTTTTCAAAACCCACCAAG
>JAMOQF010000194.1 GCA_027064125.1 Acidobacteriota bacterium | reverse complement strand
GCCCTAAAAGCCATTTAAAAATTTACGAAAATAAACAGATCCAGACAAAAAAGAAAAAATCTTTATCTTTCTTTCCTATAAACCAATGGTGGGGATTGTGTGGAGGTTATTTTTGCCTGACATTTTTTCCCAAATCCCAAATTTTCCAAACTTCAAACTTTGCCTGACACTTTTTCATTTTTTGCCCAACACTCTTTCCTAAGTCTTAAATCTCAATCCCAAAATCTCAAATTGTACCTGACACCTTTTTAAAACTTTTTTTACTTATTTGTCTTACTTATTTGTCTGACACTTTTTAAAATTTATTCCCAGGTTCAGGCCTATCCCCCCTTCCTCCCCCAAAAGCCCCCTGAAGGTTTATAGGATAAAAAAAGAGTTTTTATTTAATCGTTGCCTTTTGCCAGAAGAGTTTAATTCTGCCAATTTCGAGTTTTCTTACTGCTTTCCCACTCTGAACCCCCCTTAAAGGTTTGTAGGATGAAAAAAAATTTTATTTAATCGTTAATTTCTGCCAGAAGATTTTAAGTGATTGCCAGTTTCAGGTTTTTTCTCTTACTTATCAGCCCTAAAAGCCATTAAACTTTTCTTGAATTTTCTGCCTGACACTAAATTACTCTCTAAATTACTCTAAATTCTGAATTTCCTGAATTTTCAATTCTTCTTATCTTTCCTATAAGCCCACAGTGGGGATTGTGGGAAGGAATTCGATTATTTTAGCCTGACACTTTCCTTAAGACACCTTTCCCCAAAACCCAAATCTCAGTCCCAAATCTCAAATCTAAAATCTTGCCTGACACCTTTTCCAATTTTTCTCTGACACAATTAATGTTGCACTGCCAAATTTGATCATGAAGTTGATAAATGAAAATGTTTTCTTTTATAGTCTTCTCAGACATTAGATTCTGGGTATATTTCTCCAGAACTTCCTTCTTGTGTTTAGCATCATTTTTTACGTTCTTCAAAATATTTTCCATGAGATTATTTCCATCTATAAGGTATTTCACTTTTTCCTTTCCCTGTTTGAATTTTTAAGTATATCAAGGGTGAGTTTTATGAATATTAACCCTCCCAGTAATATGAGCATAAAAAGAACCTGCCTGACACTTTTACTGTATTTATGGTGGAAATTATGTTGGATGGAAATTACTTTGCAATCAGGGATTTTTTCTAACGAAATAATGGATGGCTTTTCTTTTATTCCATTTCCATATTCCAATAGATAGTTTCCCTTTGCAATTTGTGGGACAAAGATGTAGGTAAGAGGATAGTAGATTTTGCAGTATATTGGAGGAGAGGGAATTTCGTTGAATTTTATTTTTATTTTGAGAAATTTCCCCCTTAAGTTATTACAGAAAATAAACAATCTGTAATTTCTTATCTCAAAATGGGGTGTTAAAATTTTATTGAGTTTTGAAATTTTATTTCCTGTACTGATTGAAATGGATTTTATTGGTAATTCTTTCTTATTGAAGTTTATTTGTACTAAACTCTTTGGGAGATTAAACTGGTCCAAAAAGAGGATTTCTTCCTCTTTTTTCACTATATGGCTGTAAATAAGTGTGGCAGTCTTGTATCTGTCATATAGTTTTAAAATAACCCTTTTATAGTTTTTTCCAGGGACCTTTTTTAGTAATATTTTAAATTTTACTGATTTGCCATTTTCATTTAATATTTTAAATGAATTAAATGCTGGGGAATATTTAAACATATGTAAGTCAAATGGTATCAAATAACATCCACTTTTTTTAATTGAAAAAGTTCTCTTAATTATCTCTGAAGATTTCATGAACATTTGCATAGAGATGATTAATAAAAAGAGAATTAAAATTTTTTTATTCATTCTTTTTTAAAATTACTATAGTTGCCCCATAATGACCTCTTTCTGGTGGTGCATCGTAAAAATCTTCAACATAGGGCAATTTTTCAAGTAATTTTCTTATATTTTTTCTTTGAATCCCCTTTCCTTTTCCGTGGATTAATCTTACTTCGTAAAATCCCGAGTCCTTAGAAATTTCCAGGAATTCTTCTACCACCGATAAGATGTCCTTTGGATTGAAGGTGTGGAGGTCAATTACATCTCCAGGAGGAATTTCAACTATTATTTCTTCATTTTCAGAATCTTCAGATGGTTTCTTCCACTCTTTTTTTTGCCACATCTCTAATTTGATTAAAATCCCTATTGTAGATTAAACTCATTACATATAGTTCATTTATCAGGTGGAGTGGTATCAGACAGTATTCCAGAAGAAGTATGGAAAAAAAGTGTGGCTTTTCCATTAGTGTTTCCATTTTTTTGCTTTCAATTTTATGAAAAACTTTTAGAATTTTAGATTTGGCTGTAGATATTTTCCTACTCTCTAAAGTTACCTCGGGTAAAAATTTAAGTATTTCACTGACTTTACCATTATTTAGGTCTTTTGCTTCTTCCTTTGCTGATTCTAAAAATGTATTAAAATCCCTAAACATTGTTTTCTTTCTGTCGAGTTCTGGATCAATTATGAATTTTCTTTCATCTGCAGCCCTCCAGAGTCTCATCTTTTCATTGAAGTTAAAATTGAATCTCAAGAAAAGGAAATTTATATCTACATCTTTTAATGTTCCCTCGAAAATATCCTTAACCAATATATCAAATTCTTCATTTTTAAATTTGTCGTGATAAACATTTACAGAAGATTCCACAACATATCCATCTTTTGCTTCAGGAATTTCTATTACATAGATATTATTTAGATCCATGTTAAATCTACCGTGAAACCTCATTCTATATTGATTTCTCTCTTTATCATCGTCATTTTCAGGTTTTTTAATTTCCTCTGTTATGGATACGGTATGTTGGGAACCGAGATCACTTTCTTTAAAAAGGCTCAGTGTATTGTAAATTATGTCATCTATACTTTTGGGATTTAATCTCAGGAATTCTTCCATTTATCCTCCCGTAATTTTTTTAAGTAATTATTATTACTAATTTTAGCCTTTTAAACAACCACTTTTTGAAAATTGCATTTTTTAAATTAAAATTTAGGAGATGTATGCCATTTGAAAGCACTTTCTAAAATTGAGTTTATACCTGAATTCTCAGTTTTCCAACCCAAAATTTCTTTTGCCTTTTTATTATCGGCTACAAGTATTGGAGGATCTCCCTCTCTTCTCTTACCTATCTTATATTTACTTTTTTTGCCAGATATTTTTTCAAGTTCTCTGATAATTTCAAAAACTGAAAATCCCTTACCTGTACCAAGATTTATACAATCTGATGTTCCCCCATCCAATAGGTAATTTAAAGCCAGGATATGTGCTTCAGCGAGATCTAAAACGTGGATGTAATCCCTTATACAACTTCCATCTTTGGTGTTGTAGTCATTTCCAAACACTGTTAGTTGAAAGTTATTGTCCAATATGGATTTAATCACCAGGGGGATTAAATGCGTTTCAGGATTATGACTTTCTCCTATCCTTCCTTCAAAGTCTGCACCTGCAGCATTAAAATATCTGAGGGAAATAAATTTTATTCCATAGGCTTCTTCATACCTCTTTAAGATTTTTTCTCCAAAAAATTTTGTTTCACCGTATGGATTAATTGGATCTTTAGGATGTTCTTCAGTGAGTGGAATAAATTGTGGATTTCCATACACTGCACAAGATGATGAAAAGATGATATTGTCCACTTTAAATTTAAGCATACAGTCCAGAATATTTAGTAGACCATTTAGATTTTCTTCAAAATAGAGTTTTGGATTTTTAATAGATTCCCCTACAAGACAGTGGGCTGCAAAATGGATAACTCCATCAAATTTGTATTTTTCAAATATTTTTTCCAATCTTTTTTTATCTAAGATGTCTACTTTTTCAAAGTTATCTGTTAAAACTGCTTTTCTATGTCCCTTTGAAAGATTATCCACTACAACGGTGTCTATATTTTTTTCTTTTAATTTCAGTACTGTATGTGATCCAATATATCCTGCACCACCAACTACAAGTACTTTCATATCACGTTTTCTCCCTTTAATACTTTTTTAAAATATTCAATTGTTTTCATTAAACCTTCTTTTAGTCTGACCTCTGGTTTCCAGTTTAACTTTTTTGATGCAAGTTCTATATCTGGTTTTCTCCTGATGGGATCATCCTGTGGCAAAGGTTTAAATACAATTTTTGATTTTGATTTTGTAAGTTCAAGTATAATTTCTGCAAGTTCTAAAATTGTGTACTCTTCAGGATTTCCAAGATTTACAGGTCCTATAAAGTTTTCTTTATTTTCCATCATTAAAATCATGCCATCTATTAAATCATCCACATAGCAGAATGAACGTGTTTGTGAACCATCTCCATAGACTGTTATATCTTTATTGGTTAAAGCCTGAACAATAAAATTACTCACCACACGTCCATCATTAATGTTCATTCTGGGGCCATAGGTATTAAAAATTCTCACAATTCTTATATCCACGCCATTTTGTCTGTGATAGTCCATCATAAGTGTTTCAGCAACTCTTTTGCCTTCATCATAACAACTTCTTATGCCTATTGGGTTTACATTTCCCCAATAACTTTCCTTCTGGGGATGTTCCGATGGGTTGCCATATATTTCGCTTGTGGATGCCTGAAGGATAGTTGCCTTAACCCTTTTTGCCATTCCAAGCATGTTTAAAGTTCCAAGTACATTTGTCTTTATTGTTTTTATGGCATTGTACTGATAATGTATTGGAGATGCCGGACAGGCAAGGTTATAAATTTCGTCAACTTCTAAAAATATGGGAAAAACTATGTCATGTCTTATGACCTCAAATTTTGGATCTTTTAGTAAGTGAAGGATGTTTTCTTTCTTTCCGGTAAAAAAGTTATCGAGACATAAAACTTCATAGTTTTTAGAAAGTAATTTTTCACATAGATGACTACCAAGAAAACCAGCCCCACCTGTTATTAAAACTCTTTTCATTTTATTTTCGCCCCAGTTAGTTTTGTAAAAGATTGAATTTTATATTTTTTTTTAAAAATTTTCCACTTAATAAAGTATTTATTTTTGATTGATTTTTTTTACAGGTAGTGCAAATCCTTTTAGGGGCTCCGGGAAGTTCATACTTTCCTTGTTCAATATAGATATTTCTCCAGTTGAATTGCCCAGAGAATACATTTTATCTTTGACCTTTATACCAATATATATTATTTCTATATCGCTGTTAAAGAGTTGAGAGAATTTGTATTCAACTTTATCCTCTTTCTTCTTAAAGTAAAATTTTCCAATACAGTTTTTTCCTAAAAAGTAGACAAATTTTCCATCTTTTATCATCCATGAATAATCTGTTTGATTTGCAGGAATGTAAAAGAGTTTGTCACTATCTAAATTGTAAATATATATTATTGATGGATAAATTCCAATTCCTATTGCAAGATTTTGATCTTCAAGAAAGTGCATCTGATAAATAGATGTGGATTCAACTTTATATGTAGATGAAACCATCCACTTCCCCTTTTCTTTTTTCAATATAAACAACTTGTGGTTCCAGCTACCTGCAAGAAGTAGATTTTCTTTTACCAAAAACCCCGCAAAAGGGGGCTTTTCTTTAAGGGAAATTTCTTCTTCAAGATCGAGATAGGGTAGGGACCATTTTTTTATTGTTCCATCGGAGGAAGAAGTCCAGAAATATGGTGAATTGTCTGGATTGAATAGATAATTTACAAGATAGGAATGGGCTTTACTTCTCATAAGTAGTTTTGCTTGTGGGAGTGAAAATATTCCTATTGTCCTGTCATCGGATGTGGCTATTAAGAATTTGTTGTTCTTTACAGCAATATAGGGAATTCCATCGTTAAAACTAAAGATTTTTTCTATCTTATCCTTTTTTATATTGTATTTATATAACACTCCATCTCTTCCCCCGGCAAAGATATCTTCATTGTAGTTTGCCATTGACCAGAGTTCTCTATTTGAAATTTTGATTTTCTTTTTAATTGGGAATTCTGCAAATTTAAAAATGTATAACTGGGAATTTTTATTGTTAATTGCCAGGATGCCTTTCGTTGAGAAAAATATATGTGAAAAATCTGAGCCCTTTTCTTTAAAGGAGTAGATTCTCTTTCCATTTGAAAGTACAACTACCTCTTCATCTTTACCGATGACTAATTTTGAAGAAAGTGGGAGAAATTTTAAAGTGAATGTTCTATGGGGTATTGTAAATGTCTTTTTTTCTCCTTTTTTTAAGTTGAATAGAAAAATTTTGTCTGTCCAGCCTCCAACAGCGAGAATATTCTCTGTTTTTTCAAGTGCCAATGTGGGGTTCCCTATGAATTCCTTGAAGGTGTATTTATAGATTATTTTTTTTGATGTGAAATCGTATACCGTTAAAAGTGTATTTGTTAATAAATATATAAAATTATCAGTTAATTTAACCCTTAAAACTCTATAATTTTCCTTTAAGGGGATTTCCATTACTTTTTGTGGCCTCTTCTCAACAATTCTATAAACATTTATTTTGTTTTTTTCAAGAAGGGATATGGTTTTACCACTGTTTGAAATTTCAAGTAAATCACCCGTTGGTAAGTTTTCCAGAATGAGATTTGCTTCTGAAGTTAATTTTTTCAGATATAATTTGTTATTATTTATGGAAAAATACTCATTGAACATGTTGTTTGTTTTTACAATTTCTCCATCTTGAAGTGAAATGGTGGTTATTTTTTCTGTGTCGGGGTTTAGTGTGTAAATTTTTCCATTTCCCTTAAGGGCTATCACCGATCCATCTTCAGTTAAAATTGATTTTACATCAATTGGAATATCGATTTTTTTAATTAGGAAGAGACCGGGTTTAAATTCTTTTTTCTTTTTAAGAAAAAAGTTGTGAAAAATTAATGCAGTAATTAGGGCTATCAGTGGAATAAAAAGGAGATATCTTTTGTTTATTTTGAGTTTCTTTTTTTTACCTTCTGTTAAAGTCTTTGTTAATGTTTTATCTCTTTTTATTTTGACAGTTTCTTCATTTACCTTTATTGTTGGAGTTTCCTGGCAGATATCCTGAAAGAAACTCAAGGCATCTTTGTATCTCTTTTCAATTTCAGGTTGAGTTGCCTTTTCAATAGCTTTTACAATATATGGGGGGAAATTTTTTCCCTCTGTAAGTTTCACAGGCTTTCTAATCTCATTTACAATTATTTCACCCAGTGTTTTGCTTTCTCTTACTGGCTTTCCCGTAAGCATCTCAGCGGCTATAAGTCCCAATGCGTATATATCTGTGTGGGGGCCTATTTCATCCTTCATTACCTGCTCGGGGGCTATATAGTGAGGGGTACCGAGAACTTCAGATGTCGCTGTGAGATTCATTTTTTCTTTTTCATCTTCTTTTTGGGAGTATAGTTTTGCTATACCAAAATCAAGTATTTTAATTGTTTCAATTCCATCTTCTTTTGAAATAAAAATATTTGAGGGCTTTAGATCTCTGTGGACAATTCCTTTTTTGTGGGCATAGGATAGTGCTGAAGATATTTGCATCATATAAGTACAAAAAGTATATGGATCCATTCCTTTTGGATATTGGGATAGTCTATCCCTTAAAGATTCCCCCTTTAAAAGCTCCATTACATAGTAGGGATAGTGTCCTTCCTCCGTGAAATCAAAATCAAAAATTTCAATTATATTGGGGTGTTTTAGTTCTGCCAGGAGTTTTGCTTCTCTAAAAAATCTTCTGGTGTAGTTTGGATCCATTTTAAGTGGTAGAACAAGTTTTATGGCAACTTCCCTTTCAAGAAGTGTATGAACCCCCCTGTATACCACTCCCATTCCCCCCACACCTATAATGTCTACAATTTTGTATTTTCCTAAGTTTTTCCCTATAAAAAAATTTTTGTCCAGAAAACTACTCATAACTTTTACTATTATATTTTAAAAAATTTTTAACATAAAATATTATTTTTTTTCTTTTTTAAAAGAGGATTGCCTGAAAACTCAATTTCTTCCAGATTGTTTTTTATTGCTAAAATTTGAGCCATTATGGAGATTGCAATCTCCGTTGGTGTGTTTGATTTTATTGATATTCCTATTGGTGCATAGATTTTCTTTAATATTTCTTCTTTAAAACCCCTTTCCATTAAGTGTTTAAAGGTCTCCTTTACTTTGTGGGGGCTTCCCATAAAGCCCAGATATTTCAAATTTTTGCCTGCCAGTTTTGAGATTACCAGTTCGTCAAATTCATGTCTTGGGGTCATGACAGCCACATAACTTTTCTGGGAAAATTCAATGTATTTGTCAACTTCTTCATAGTTTGCAACTATTAATTGATGGGCAAGGGGATGTTTTTCTCTGGATGCCCATTCCCTTCTGTGGTCAATTACCACAACATGGAAACCACATTTTTGAGCAAGTGGAGATAATTCCACGGCACAGTGGCCTCCTCCAATTATATAGAGCGTTTCCTCAGAGTGAATTGGTTCTACAAAGAGTTCTACATAACCACTGCACATTGAGTTTAAGTTGATAATTTCATGTCCCTTTTCACTTTCCTCAATTTTTTTAGGTGTTAAGTTAAATGCCATGACAGTGGCTTTTTTGATTTTACCCTGAGATATTAGATTTCTAATCTCAAACTCAACCTCTCCACCACCGATGGTGCCAAAGAATGTGTTATCCGATAGGATTACCATTTTCGCTCCCACCCTTGAAGAGGTTGTTCCCTTTGTTTTTATTACTGTTATTAAAAATGCCTCTTTATTTTCTTTCTTTAATTTTGATACTATTTCAAAAATATCTTCCATACTTTATTTTTCCCTTTTAAGTTTCAATGTATTAATGGCTTTTAGTATATTTTCAGGTGTGGCGGGAGGGGTAAGTAGTGAATCTTTCTTTTCCCCATCTTCTATAGCGTTTTTTATTGCAAAGAATACACTTTCTCCATAGAGAAAAGGTGGTTCTCCAATTCCCTTTGTTCCAAAAATACTTGAATATTTTGAGCCACTTATAAAAAGTTCCACATCAAAGACTTCTGGTATATCTGATATGGTTGGTATTTTATATGTTGAGGGGGAAATACTAATGGGTACACCTTCTTTATAAACCATATCTTCAAGTGTGAGCCATCCCATTCCCTGAATGTATGCACCGGTTATCTGTCCCATATCCACATCTCTATTTATTGAATTTCCCATTTCATGAATAATTTTTGTCTTAAGGAGTTTAAATTCTCCTGTGAGTAAATCTGTTTTTACAACGGAAACCGCCACTCCAAATACATAGTAATAGAAGGGATGTCCCTTTCCCTTTTCTTCATTGAAATCTGTGATTTCAGGGGTTTTATAAAATTGATATTCAGCCATCTTTTCCCTATCCCATATTGCCCTTTCAATGACTTCTTTTATTGGAATCTCTTTGCCTTCACATTTGCAAATGTCATTTTCCATTTTAATTTCTTCACAGGAAATATTAAATTTTTCCTTAAATATTTTTTTTGCAACCCTTTCCAATCTCCTTCTTAAAATTTTTGCACTTTTAAAGGCTGCATTTCCATTTAAATCAACTGCTGTGGAGGCTGCAGTTGGTGGTATATTTGCGATTCTTTTGGTATTTGCACTTTCAATGTGTATATTTTTGACTGAAATTCCAATAGTTTTGGATACAATCTGCGCCACCCTTGTGGAGACTTCCTGCCCCATTTCAATACCACCGTGGGAAACGGAGACAGTTCCGTCTGGATATAATATAATTAGTGCATATCCTCGATTCAGTGCCCGTATTGTAAAGGAAATGCCAAATTTTATCGGAGTAATTGCTATTCCCATTTTTTCAAATTTATTTTTTTGATTAAATTCTTCCACTTCTTTTTTCCACTCTTTATAAGTGGGCTCAATTTTTTCAAATAGGACCTGAAGATAACTCTCTTTAATCTTTTGTCCATAAGGGGTTCTGTCCCCACTTTTGTAAAGATTTTTCTTTCTAATTTCCATGGGATCAAGATTTAGAGTTTTAGCAATTTTCTCAATGATTGATTCCATGAAAAATACACCCTGGGGACCTCCAAAGCCCCTGAAGGCGGTGAATGGGTGAAGATTTGTCTTACAGGCTGTGGCCTTCAATTTAAAATTTTCTATAAAATATGCGTTTTCAGAGTGGAGGACACATCTTTCAAGGACAGGTATTGATAGATCTACATATGCCCCTCCATTACTGTAAATTTCATATTCAAGTGCTTTTATTTTTCCATCTTTATTAAATCCGCAGCGATATTTTGCCTTAAATTTATGTCTTTTACCGGTTGCTGTAATATCATCATCTCTCATAAGTCTTAGTTCTACAGGCCTCTTAACTTTAAAAGAAGCAACTGCAGTTATTGCCGCATAAAGTCCCGGATTGTGTTCCTTTCCACCAAAACCTCCCCCGAGTCTTTTGATATCTACTGTTACTAAATTTTGGGGTATATTTAGCACGGATGCTATTATCTCCTGAATTTCAGATGGGCTCTGGGAAGAGGGCTTAATTAGAAATCCCTTCTCAAGTGGAATAACTCTACAGGTCTGGGTCTCAAGATAAAAATGTTCCTGTATGGGGGTTTCCAGTTTTCCCTCAATAACAAATTGGGATTCTTTGAAACCCTTTTTTACATTTCCCCTGTTTATGTTAAGTTGAGGCTTGAAAAAGGAGTTTTTTTCTATTGCTTCTTCAATTGTTAAGGTGGGTTTTTTTTCTCTATATTTAATTTTTACGAGTTTTGCACATTTTCTTGCGGTAAAGTAATCCTTTGCAATAACTGCACATACAGGTTGTCCAAAAAATTCCACTTCCTCTTCAGGGAAGACAGGTTCCCCCTTTTCAACTACCCCCACATTGTTTTCACCGGGAATGTCTTTGCAGGTTATTTTGTCTATGAAGCCATCAATTTCTTCACTTTCAGAGAAATCAATCTCAACTATTTCCCCCCGTGAAACATTTGAAAATACTGGATAGACATACACGAGATCCTTTTCAGGTGGCATATCGCTGATAAACTGAGATTTACCAGTTGCATGCAATATTCCATCAATATGGGGTATTTTATCCGCCATTTCTTTCTCCGAAAATATGTGGAAATAAATTGAGGAAGTGTTTAAGTATGTGATTATAAACCAATTCCTTTCTAAATGTCTTACTTCCCCTCACATCTGATATGGGAGCTACTTCCTCTTTACAAAGTTTTGCAAGTTCATAAATGTTTTTTTCTTCTAAATTTTTTCCCTTTAAAAATCTTTCTCCCTTTTCTATTCTAAATGGATATGGATAGACACCTCCAAAGGATATCTTTACATCCCTTATCTTTCCATTACTTTCATCTATTACAAGGGATGAGTTTACACTTGCTATGTCAACTTCTTTTCTTTTGGAAGTCTTTAAATATGATATTTTTCCCTCTGGAATAGTAAATTCTATTTTGGATATTATCTCTCCTTCTTTAAGGTCAAATTTTTTATAACCCTGATAAAATTCTTTTAATGGAACAACCCTTTTGCCATCTTTTTTTTCAAGGGTTAAGATTGCATCCATTGAAAGTAAAAAAACAGCACCATCTGCAATTGGAGATCCATTGGCAATATTTCCTCCCATGGTCCCCACTTTTCTTATTTGATTTGAGCCTATTATTTCAAAGATGTGTTTAAATTCCTTTAACTTTTCTAATAATTCGTGAAATGTGATGCCTGCACCGAACTCAATCCTTTTTCCATCTATGTGTATAAAATTTAGTTCCTCTATACGGGAAATATCTATCAATCCATCGAATTCTAAAGATAGTTTGTTTATCCCAACAAATAAATCACTTCCACCATTTATTATTTTGTAATTTCCCTTTGAAATTTCCCTGAATAGATCCTTTAGGGAATGGGGAGATATGTATTCCCTGAATGGAAAAATTTTGTTTAATCTAAACTTTTTTGTTTTCCCTTTTTCTAAGTTGTACCTTTCATATATTTTTTCTTCCACCTTTTTTACATGTGATGGAATTTGAAAATCTTCTCCATTTATGTCAAGGGCTGCTTCTTTTATGGTTTTGTAGCCAGTGCATCTGCATAAATTACCTGATAGTGCCTTTGTTATTTCCTTTTCTGATGGGGATGGATTTTCAAGGAACAATCCAAAAAGACTCATTATCATTCCAGGTGTGCAGAAACCACATTGGATTGCATGGTGATCTATAAAAGATTTTTGTATGGGATGTAAATTACCATTTTCTTCAATGCCTTCAATTGTTATCACATGTTTTCCATCGACTTTGAAAAGAGGATAAATGCAAGAGGTTATTGTTTTGTAAATTACCTTCTCATAAATGGGGGAATATTCTCCTATCACAACTGTGCATGCGCCACAGTCACCTTCAGAACATCCCCTTTTAACTCCTGTCAAATGAAGTTCATTCCGAAGTAAATCTAAAAGGGTAAAACTCTTAATTTTCTCTACATCTAAATTGACTTCTCTTCCATTTAGAAAGAAGTTTAAAGATTCCTTTTCCAACATAATTTCATTATATCAGTTTTTAGGGTATTGTAAAAGTTTGATGTGGCAAAAATGGGGGAAATCATTTCCCCCATTTTTCATGGATTTAAGAATTGATGTCCACAAGGAGCAGACATAAATCCACTGCATCTATGTTTCCATCGTTATTCATATCTGCTGCCCCTGTATCGATTTCTGAAGAACTTACATTTCCGGCAAGATAGTTTGCAAGTAATATGGCATCATTTATATTTTCATTTCCATCTCCGTTTATATCACCGTTTACTGAAGGGGTGTAGGGATTGCATGTGGCGGTTGTTATTTCAAGATACCAGCTGTCAAGTGTTCCCACATCTGCGTTTGCATTGTCTGAGACATTTAATGTCCAGGTCCCCTGTGCATTTTCGCCGTTAAAGTCATCTACTATAAAATCCTGATCAATATTGTCATTACTTCCACCTTCTCTATTCCACAGAACAGATATTGTTCCACTGGGTGAGGTTAGCATTATTATGAGATCTCCTATATAGGTGTGGGTTATATTAATGTGAACCTTAAGTCCATTGATTATTTCGCTTTCTCCTATGTCGATTACACTGTTTACGCCAGATGAGTCAGCATCCGGGATATCTTTGGGAACGTCTGTTGAATCGTAGTGGTTAGTTATGCTTTCTCCAACAGTTTCAGTAATATTTGAACTGTTATTCCCTTCATCTGTTGAGATGTTAAATGTGAAATTTAACTCCTCTCCACAATTTGTGCTTGAGTTAATTTTAAATCTAAAACTTCCTGCTGGAGAAGTGGCACTGATTCCAGCATCTAAATCTCCATAGTTGTATCCATTTTCTATTAAAGTTACATTGTTTGAATTTGCAGTAAGCGAGCCTGATACATTGTGGGATGTTGCATAACCATTATTTTTAACTGTGATTAGTAAATCCCATGTTTCTCCGGGATCAAGGTAGTTATCTCCATTTCCAGCATATTCCACCAGTTGATAACTTTCCATTTCAGTGTTGCCCTTTGGATCCATCTCTACATTTAACACAGTTGCATCGCCATCACTGACGGTTACCTGAACGTCCTTATCCACATATCCATCAGCCTTAAAGTGTAGTGTATAGGTTCCAGGTTTTAGATATCTGTGATAATCCCCTACATCTGGATCTGTGTAAAAATTCATATCTCTGTCATCCACAGTTATTGTGGCCTCCACCGGATCTCCAGTATTTATGTTGGTCACAACTCCCTCAACCCCTTTGTGGCACATCTGCATGAAGTGTATCATGCTCTCTCTGTTGTCATCCCACAAACCAGGAAGTTCAGTGGCATCAGGCCATTTGTCATTTGACAATTCTATTGTTACCTCCATATCACCAAGCCAGACATAATTCCAATCCTGCATACCGCCACTTATAGCATACCAATTATTTCCATTTGTTATTCCATGGTTAAATTCTGTGGAATTCCACATGGGAGAGTTGTACTGTGAGTAGGTTTCAGAAAGGGTGATAAATTCTGCGTCGTCTGGAGTTGCAGCATAATTTCCGCTTGAGATATCTGGATCATCATCCCATGGGTAGTTCACAACAAGTGCCCCTGTATGGAAATTTGCAGAGAGAACAGGTCTTCTTGGAGAAAAGAAATTCATTATGTCCTGAACTTCTATGGGCCTTCCATCGGGGGTATTGTTGGGATCATTTACCCTGTCCGGAAAACTTCTATTTAAATCTTGATTATCTGCATTTTCCCTCTGGTGTAAAACATATCCATCTGGATTCATAAGAGGCATTATGTATATTTCTGTGTTATTTACGAGGTCAGTAACAGTTTGATCTGTTCCATAGTTATCCACAAGATAATTTATGAGGTTAAGACACATCTCCATTCCTACGGGTTCATCTCCATGCATGGTTGAGATATATTTAAATTCTGGTTCATTTTCTTCAGTATCTACATTGTCAGAGATTTTCATTACCCAGAGATCCCTATTTTGAACTGATTTTCCTGCGGAATAGAGATGACATATGTCTGGATGATTGTTTGCAATATTTTCCATTTCTGTTTCTAATTCATCATATGTGTGATATGCATCAAGTGGATTTCCACTTTTTAGACCCAGTTGGTAATGTTTCTTCCACTGGGCCTCAGCCCTGTCCTCTATTCTATAGATTTCAAAACCATTAAGTGATAATTTGTTGAGTTCTTTGTCATTTACATAGACAATTGCCAGTCCCTTTTTCAGGGAAACCCTATCAATGTCCACACCAAATTTCGTTAAATTTACCACATCTGCTTTGTCAGATATATAGACAATGGCAGGGGTCCTTTTAATTGGATGTGAAAAGATAGAAAGTGAAAAGAGAGAAAATAACAAAAGTGCCAAAATGAACTTTTTCATCACTCCTCCTGAAAAATTTTGTTTATAAACCATAAATGATATTGGAGATTAGTTTAAATAGTATGAATTTTTTTTTGAAATTTTGTGAAGATGAAAATAATTGTTGATAAGAAGGAGAATAACATTCCAAAGAAAAATATTGAAGATGGATTTATTTTCCACAAAATACCTGCGATAAAATTTCCAACCATGAGGGAAATCCCTGTAAAACTGTGAAAAAGTCCATAGGCGGTGCCCCTAATTTTTTCTTCTGTTAAATCTGCCACAAAGGCCCTTTGATTTCCATCTACTATTGCGTAGGTAATTCCATATAAAATAAAGGAAATTATAAAAAGATAAAATCTATTAAAAATTAAAAAGGTAAGAAGTGTAACTGTGTATAAGGCATATCCCGTTAAGAGTATTTTTTTTCTCCCATATCTATCGGAAAGTTTTCCTGCTGGAATTGAAAAAAATGCATAGAAAATGTTAAAAAAAATATAAAGGAGTATTGGAAGAATAATTTTACTTTCCTTATTGAAGTAACTTCCAGAGTAAAGCATAAAAAACATATAACTGAAGTTTGAAATATTAAAAAGAGAAGAAATTAAAAGGAATTTCTTTAAATTTTCAGGCATTTCTTTTAATTGGAGTGATAATTTTCTCTTGCTATTTTTTTCACTTTTTACATCTTTAACAAATAGGATGGGTATCAGGGATAGGAAGGAAAAAATTGCGGCAATTAATATTATTGTATTAAAATTTAACTTCATATACCAGAAAAGGTATAGGGCTCCAATTGATCCTATAATTGCTCCTGCTGTGTCAAGTGCCCTGTGGATTCCAAAGCCTTTACCCTTTTCCTTTGTGGATTTTGAAATTAAAGAATCCCTTGGAGATGTTCTAATTCCCTTTCCAACCCTTTCAAGAGATGTAAAAATTAAAATTTCCTCCCAGATTTTTGAAAAGGATAGAAAAAATTTAAATATTGAGGATATGAAATACCCAATGAAGACAAGTTGTTTGCTTTTACCAATTTTATCTGAAATATACCCGGAGAATATTTTTAAGATGTTTGAAATAAGATCCCTTATTCCGCCAATTAGCCCAATTATAAATCCACCACCTCCCAGTGCTTCAATGAAAAAGGGGAGAATGGGTAGGATAAGTTCACTGCTGAAGTCATTTAAGAAACTGACAAGACCTAAGAGATATATATTTTTTTTCTTTTCCATATTAAAAAAAGGGGGAGTTCCCCCCCTATGAGATTATTTTACCGCTGCCTGTGCTGCAGCAAGTCTTGCAATTGGCACCCTGTATGGGGAGCAACTCACATAGTTCATTCCCACCTTATGACAGAATTCCACAGAGGAAGGTTCTCCACCATGCTCACCACAGATACCCACTTTCAGATTTTCTCTTGTATACCTTCCCTTTTCTATTCCTATTTTTATTAGTTTTCCAACACCTTCGACATCTAAAACTGCAAAGGGATCTTCTTTGAGGATTCCCTTTTCTAAATAAATTCTTATAAACCTTCCTGCATCATCCCTTGAGTAACCAAATGTTGTCTGGGTTAAGTCATTTGTACCAAAGGAGAAAAATTCCGCCTCTCTTGCGATTTCATCGGCAGTGAGTGCTGCCCTTGGAATTTCTATCATGGTTCCAACTAAAAATTTTACTTCAACACCCTGTTCTTTAAATACTTCTTGAGCAACTTCTAAGATTATCTTTTTTTGAGCTTCAAGTTCCTCAACCTTTCCCACAAGGGGTATCATAATTTCAGGTTTTACATCAACGCCATCTTTTTTGCAAATGCATGCTGCCTCTAAAATTGCCCTTGCCTGCATTCTGGTAATTTCTGGATATGTAATTCCAAGCCTGCAACCCCTATGTCCCAGCATTGGATTAAATTCGTGGAGTTCTTCAACTCTTGCAAGTAATTTTTCCTTTTCCCTTATCTTTTCTTCATCCTCTTTTCTCTCTTTCATCACTGCAATTTCAACCATGAGTTCTTCTCTTTTGGGCAAAAATTCGTGAAGTGGTGGATCAAGGGTCCTTATTGTAACGGGGTATCCATCCATTGCCTTAAAGATCCCAATGAAATCTTCTCTCTGCATGGGAAGTAGTTTCTCAAGTGCCTTTTCCCTTTCTTCTTTTGACTCTGCAAGTATCATTTCCTGGACATGGGGTAGTCTTTCAGGTGCAAAAAACATGTGCTCCGTTCTACATAGACCAATACCTTCGGCACCAAATTCCCTCGCAAGTTTTGCGTCTTCAGGAACATCTGCATTTGTCCTGACTCCCAATTTTCTAAATTTATCACATATTTCCATAAATCTCTTGAAATAGCCACTTTTGAGGTCTGGATTTTTCTTCTTTAAAAATCCTTCATATACTTCCCCTTTGCTTCCATCAAGTGAGATATAATCTCCTTCTCTATATTTTTTGCCATCTGAGGTAATTAAAACCTTTTCCTCCTCATCCACATTTATGTCAGAACTTCCGGCAACACAGGGGATTCCCATTCCCCTTGCAACAACGGCAGCGTGACTTGTCATACCACCCCTTGCTGTTAAGATTCCTTCAGATACCTTCATACCATGTATGTCATCCGGGCTTGTTTCAAGCCTCACCAGAATTACAGGTTCTCCATTTTCAGCGAGTTTTACGGCATCATCTGCAAAGAAGACAATTTTGCCAGATGCTGCACCAGGAGATGCAGGAAGTCCTTTTGCAATTAGTTTAAATTCCTGATTTTCATCAAAAACTGGATGTAAGAGTTGATCAATGTGTTCAGGGGATACCCTCAAAACCGCTTCCTGCTCAGTAATCAATCCCTCATCCACCATATCACAACTTATTCTTACTGCTGCCTGTCCAGTCCTCTTTCCTGTTCTCGTCTGAAGCATATAGAGTTTTCCCTTCTGGATCGTAAATTCAAAATCCTGCATGTCTTTGTAGTGTCTTTCAAGTCTATCTGTAATTTCCTTTAATTGATCATATACATCGGGCATTATCCTCTTTAATTCATCAAGTTTATAGGGAGTTCTGATGCCTGCCACCACATCTTCACCCTGTGCATTGGGAAGAAATTCCCCATAAAATTCCTTTTCCCCGGTTGCAGGATTTCTGGTAAAGCCAACCCCTGAACCAGAATCCTCTCCCATATTTCCAAAAACCATTGTCTGAACATTTACTGCGGTACCCAGGTCATCGGGAATTTTGTGAATTTTTCTATATTCTATTGCCCTCTGGTTGTTCCAGGATTCAAAAACCGCTTCAATTGCCATGTATAATTGCTCTTTTACATTTTGAGGGAAATTTTTCCCCTCGGTCTTTACAAATTTTTTAAATTCATCAATGAGTTCAAGGAGATCTTCTGCTGTGAATTCCGTATCCAGTTTAATTCCCTTTTCCTCTTTTTTTCTGTCAATTATTCTTTCAAATTTACTCTTTTCAATTCCCATAACCACATCTGAAAACATCTGAATGAACCTTCTATAGCAGTCATAGGCAAATCTCGGATCATTTGTCTTTTCTTTAAGCCCCTCTACCGTTTCATCGTTTAATCCCAGATTTAAAATTGTGTCCATCATTCCCGGCATTGAAATTTTTGCACCTGATCTCACTGAGACAAGCAGTGGATTTTCCCTGTCCCCAAGTTTTTGTCCCTGTATGGACTCAAGTTTTTGTAAAGATTCTTCAATTTCCCCAATAATGTAATCTGGTAGATTTTTATTGTTTTCGTAATAGATGGCACATACTTCTGTGGAAATGGTAAACCCGGGAGGCACTGGCAATCCAGCATTTGTCATTTCTGCAAGGCCAGCCCCTTTACCTCCAAGTAAATCCTTCATTTTTCCATTTCCATCCGCATGCCCATTACCAAAGAAATATACGTATTTTTTCCCTTCCATTAATAATCCCTCCTTAGGATATAAAATTATTTTTTTTATTCTTCATCGTAATAATAGTCAAGTCCAAGATGGGTTATTACCTCTTCCCCCATCATATGCCTTAATGTATTTTTAAGTTTTGTTTTTTGAATAAAAAGATCGTGTTCTGGGTATAAATTTCTTGCGTGATGGGGTGATTTAAAGTAGAAGGAGAGCCACTCCTGAATTCCATACATTCCTGCTCTCTGTGCAAGATCCATAAATAGCACTAAATCCAGTACGATAGGCGCTGCGAGAATACTGTCCCTACATAGAAAATCTATTTTTATCTGCATTGGATAACCAAGCCATCCAAATATGTCAATATTGTCCCAACCCTCTTTGTTGTCTCCTCTGGGTGGGTAATAGTTTATTCTAACTTTGTGGTATAGGTCTTTGTAAAGATCTGGGTATAGGTCTGGTTGTAAAATCTGCTCTAAAACAGAAAGTTTACTTGTTTCCTTTGTCTTAAAAGATTCAGGGTCATCTAAAACTTCACCATCCCTATTTCCAAGTATGTTCGTGGAAAACCATCCAGAAATCCCAATTAGTCTTGCCTTAAGTCCGGGGGCAATTATGGTTTTCATAAGGGTTTGACCTGTTTTAAAATCCTTTCCCGCAATGGGAACCTTATTTTTATTTGCAAGTTCTTCAAGGGCAAGTGTATCTGCACTTAAATTGGGAGCACCATTTACATAGGGAATACCCATCTTTATTGCTGCATATGCATAAATCATGCTGGAAGGAATATCTGGGTCATTGTTTTTGAGGCCCTCCTCAAGTTTTTCAATGGTTGAATGCACATCCTTTTCTGGAATAAATACCTCTGTAGATCCACACCATATCATTACCGCCCTATCACATCCGTTCTTTTCCATAAAATTTTTTATGTCATCCATTACCATCTCTGCAAGTTGCATCTTGTTGTCAGCCTTTTTAACATTTGGTCCATCCAATTTCTTGACATATCTTTTATCAAAAACAGCCTTCATTGGCTTTATCTGGGAAAGTTCATCCTTTATTGGATCAAGGTGTTCTCTTTTTAAAACCCCAGCCTTTATTGCAGCGGTATAACAATCGTCTTCAAAAATATCCCATCCTCCAAATACAAGTTGATTTAAATTTGCAAGGGGGACAAAATCTTTAATGAATGGGAAATTTTTTTCGGTCCTTTTTCCGACCCTTATGGTACCCATCTGGGTTAAAGATCCATAAGGTTTTGCAAGTCCTTTCCTTACATTCATTACCCCGGCAATAAAAGTTGTTGCTACGGCTCCAAGACCGGGAATTAAAACAGCCACTTTACCGTCTGTTGGTTTTATATCCATTCCTTTTTTCATAATATATAACCTCACATTTTATTTTTTTTCTTTAACAAATTGAGAAAAATCACAAAAACTTTCAAATAATACACCTATTGCCTTAAGAAGTTCAAGCCTATTTTTTCTTATTTGAATATTATCACTCATAACAAAAACCTTGTCAAAAAAATTTTCAAGGGGCATGCTGAAGCGGGAAATTTCTTCAAGTGCAAGATCATATTTTTTGTCCAAGATATAATTTCTAATTTCCCTTTCAAGGCTTAAATAGATTCCGTAAAGTTTTTCCTCTTCCTCTTCTTCAAATAGATCTATGTTTACTTCTCCTTTGGGAGTGTAATCCTGTTTTGAAATTATATTTTTGATTCTCCTGTCTGCTAAAAATATGGCGTTGAAGTTTTCATTTCCCCTTATTTTTTTAAGTGCTGATATTCTCTTAAATCCATCATATGGATTGTAAATGCCATATTTTAAAATAGCCCTGATTTCATCATACAAAAAGCCCATTTCTTTAAGTATGAAGGAAAGTCTGAGTTCCAGAAATTCTTTAAGTTCCTTCTTTTTTGCTACAATATCAAAATCCAGATTCTGACTGTAAATTTGAAATACCTGTTCAAATATTTTTTCAAGATTTAACTCAAGTTTGCCTTCAATCAAAATTTTGTAAATCCCATTTCCCATCCTCCTCATTCCAAAGGGATCTTTGGACCCTGTGGGAGCCCCCTTTACTATTAGAATTCCCACCAATGAATCAATTTTATCACTTAAGGATACAATTTTTCCCCCAATTGTAGGGGGTATTTCATCTTCAAACCCCTCTGGTTTATAGTGATAATAAATTGACTTCCAGACATTTTCCGGATATCCCTGTTCTCTTGCATATATTCCTCCCATAATCCCTTGAAGTTCAGGGAATTCCCCAACCATTTCTGTTACGAGGTCACATTTTGAAAGAAGAGCAGCCCTTTTTATTTGTTCCTTCTCTTTTTCTTTTAAATTCAGGTATTCCGTTATAAATGATGAAATTTCTTCCATTCGAAGCACCTTTTCATGGTAGGACCCCAATTTTTCCTGAAAAAGGGTACCCTTAAGTTCTTCCAGGTGAGATGATATATCCCTTTTTAAATCTTTCTGGAAGAAAAATTTACCATCTTCAAGTCTTGCCCTGAGCACCCTCTCGTGTCCCTCTATTATTTCCCCTTCTTCATCTTGAGGAAGGTTTATAACTGTTATGAAGTTTGGAACCACTTTTTTAACTTTATTTCTAAGATAGAAATATTTTTGATGTTTTCTCATTATGGTTATTAATACCTCTTCTGGAAGGGATAAGAATTTTTCTTGAAATTTCCCAAAAATAGCGGTGGGGTATTCATTTAAATTGATTACTTCTTCTAAGAGTTTCATATCTTCATGAATAAAGTAACCTGTTTCCTTTTCAATATTTGCAAACTCATTTAACACCTTATTTTTTCTTTTTTCTTCATCTATGATAACAAAGTTTTCCTCAAGTTTTGATTTGTATTCCATAAAATTTTTAACTTCAATTTTTTTACTACCTAAGAATCTATGGCCAAAAGTATAATTAGAGGATTTTATACCTGCTATTTCAAAAGGAACAATTTCCCCGTCCAAAATTGCAAGAATGTTTCTTATGGGTCTTACAAATCTGAATTTATCTTCCCTCCAGTACATTGTTTTTCTAAAATTTATTTTTTTTAATACCTTGGGGAGTATCTCACTCAAAATATCAATTGCAGATTTTCCCTTAACCTCTTTTTTAAATGAGAGATATTTTCCATTACCTTTTTCTAAGAATTCTAAAGAATTAACATCCACATTGTTTTTTCTGGCAAATCCCATCGCCGCTTTTGTGAAATTTCCCTTATCATCAAGGGCAATTTTTTGTGGGGGACCATAGACAATTTCTTCTCTATCTTCTTCTTTTTCAGAAATTTTGGCTGTAAGTGTAAGTCTTCTTGCAGTTTTAAAGGTTTTTACATCTTTTATCTTTAAATTAAATTTTTCCAGTTCCCTTTTAAAATTTTCTTCAAGTTGTTGTATCCCCTCTTCAAGCATTCTTGCGGGTATTTCTTCACATCCAATTTCAAGAAGGAATTCCACCATTTTCATCATATATTCTCCTCAACTTTGTTTAAGAAAGGATATCCAAGGTTTTCCCTTTCCTTTACATATAACTTTGCAACGAGACATGCAATATCCCTTACCCTTTTTATAAGACTTACTCTCTGAGTGACGCTTATTGCACCTCTTGAATCAAGTAGATTAAATGTATGGGAGCACTTTAAACAGTAATCATAGGCAGGAAGTATATTTCCATTTTCAAGAAGTCTATAGGCTTCTTTTTCATACATTTCAAACAGGGAAGAAAGCATTCTGGTGTCTGCAAGTTCAAAATTATATTTTGAAAATTCAATTTCCTCTTGAAGTCTTATATCTCCATATGTGAAGGTGTCATTCCAGGGAAGGTCATATATGCTTTCCACTTTAAAGATAAATGTTCCAATTCTTTCAAGTCCATAGGTTATTTCACATGATATGGGATTTAAATCAAGCCCTCCTGCCTGCTGAAAATAGGTAAATTGTGTTATTTCAAGGCCATCAAGGAGAACCTGCCAGCCTACTCCCCATGCCCCAAGGGTGGGAGATTCCCAGTTGTCCTCTTCAAATCGAAAGTCATGTTTTTTTAAGTCAATTCCGAGACTTTCAAGGCTTTTAATGTATATATCCTGAACATTTTCAGGAGATGGCTTTAAAATAACCTGAAATTGAAGATGCTTTTGAACCCTGTTGGGATTTTCCCCATATCTTCCATCCGTGGGTCTTCTTGAAGGCATAACATATGCTACACTATACGGCTCAGGTCCCAGCACCCTTAAAAATGTTTCTGGATGCATTGTGCCTGCTCCCACTTCCACATCGTAGGGCTGTTGAATTATGCAGTTTTCTTCGCTCCAGAACTGTTGTAATTTTAAAATTATTTCCTGAAAATTTTTTATACTCATATAAAACCTGCAGTTAAGAAATCATTAAATCAGTAAATATAACAAAAAATGTATAGATTTTAAATTAAAAATTTAGATGGTATATACAATTTTAAGGAAATGTCTTACTTACCCTGGGCCCGTAATTGTCTTATAAAGAATCTGCAGGTGTACTAAAATAAAATGATTTAAAAAGAATTACCCTTCACCTAAAATGTAAAAGCAAAGCCACCGGATGAAAACAAAACAGGAATATAACAAAGAAGAATTTGGTGTCAGGCAAGATCTGGATAAAAGAAAGGTGTCAGGCAAATATGTTTGGCAGGTAAGAAAAAAGTGGTGTCAGACCTGAATTTGAAAAATATGTAAAATTAAAGGCGAGTAATAAACGGAGACAGACCTAAAAATAAGAAAAATTAAAAAAAATTAAAAAAGTGTCAGGTAAAAGTTGAGATTTGAGATTTTGGGGGTGGGGGAGGTGGGGAACAGACCTGAAAAGGAAAAGAGGCTAAAAGAAAAAAGGTGTCAGGCTAAAAAAAATCGAATTCCCCCCACAATCCCCACTATGGGTTTATAAGAAAAAAAGAGAAAAATAGAAAATTAAGGAAATTCAGGAAAATTCAGAATTTAGAGTAATTTAGTGTCAGGCAAAAATTTAAGAAATTTAAGAGATATTTAAATAGCTTTTGGGGAAAGCAAATAAGAAAAAAATCAAATTTTGGCAAAAAGAAAATTTTTTAGCAAAAACCAACGATTAAGTACATCCTTTTACTTTCCTATAAACCCTTAGGGGGCTTTGGGGTAGGCAAACATAGGAAAAAATTAAAACTGGCAATAACTTAAAATTTTCTGGCAGGGACAAACAATTAAGATTATTCCTTTTACCTTTCTATAAACCTACTGGGAGGCATATAGGGTGGGCAAGTAAAGAAAGAAATTAAAACTGGCAAGGTCTAAATTTTTCTGGCAAAAGCCAACAATTAAGCATCTTCCTTTTATTCTTCTATCAGCCTTTAGGGGGTATTTAGGGGAGGAAATAGGAGGAAAAAACGAAACCTTACTAAAAATAAAATCTTTTAGCAGAAATCAACTGAATTAAGAAAAATTTTTTTTATCTTCCTATAAACTTTTAGGGGACTTTTAGGGTGGACAAATAAAAAGCAATTAAATTCTTGCAAAGATAAAGTCCTTTGGCAAAAATCAAATGATTAAGTATCTCCCCTCCTCCTTTTTATAAACCTTTAAGGGGATATTCAAAGGGGAAAATAAATAGGAAGTAAAGAAGGAGAAGGGAACAAACCTGAACTTGGGAGAAGATCATTTTAAGTGTCTTTTAAAGGAGCAATTTTTACCTAATTTGAGGTAGTTATTATAAAGTATTTGCTTTGCAGGGAAAATTTTTGGCTTCATTTCTTAATTTTCATTCATTTCCTTTTTAAAATACTCTTTTTCAAAAATCAATCGCAGATTTTGAGATGACTTCTTTTCTGTTTTCTGGCATGATTTGTGGTAAAATTTATCTGAAATGTAAATGAAATTAAAATTTTTTAAAAAGGTTTTTTATGACACTTAATACTGCCCTTTCATTCTGGTCCATATTTATTCAGATAATGATTCAGGTGGCGCTTTTTTTGATGTTTGTTGTTTCTTGGCTTTCTACAAGAAAGAAAATATTTTTTACATGGACGATTGCCTGGGGATTAAACATCCTTGCACTTTCTCAGGTTTTAGTAGTTTCTTATGTTAGTTTAAATATTTTTTATCAAACTTTTTTCTATTCTTTTTATGGTGTTATAAAAATTTTATTTGGATTTTTTTTGCTTTTTTCAGCAATCCAGTTTGTTAAAAAAGATAACCCCTTAAACATTCCATTTTTATGGGTGTTTTTAGTTTTTGTTTTTTTGTGGTTTTTCTTCTTGTTTCTTAAACCTGTAGTTATCCAATTTATTGTTTATGGAATTGTGGCTTTTTTTCTTTTTGCTGGAGCCATTCTTTCATTTCGAGATTGTTCTTTTGTGGAGTGTAAAGTAATGTCTGTGGGATTTATTATACATGGGATCATGTTTTTACACCATTTTATGGTTCTTTTCCCCTGGTTTGTAGGTGGAAGGGTACCTGCTTATATGAGCAGGATTTCCTTTGTGGATGCAATTTCAGAGTTCATTCTTGCCCTTTCCTTCTTTCTGGCTGTTATTATCAGAGTTGTCAGGGAGTTGCGGGAGAGTAATAGAAAACTTGAAATGGAGCAGGAAAATTTGAGAAATATTGTGGATATAGATCCTTTAACTGGCTTAAAGAATAGGCGAGTTTTGAGAGATTTCTTTGAAGAAATTAAAGGTAGGAGAGGGTGTGTAATATTTATAGATGTGAATAAATTTAAAGAGATAAATGACAATTGGGGACATGAGGTTGGAGATAGATGTCTTCGTGAAATCGCACTAAAATTAAAAGATGTGTTTAGAAAAGATGATGGTTTGTTCAGAATAGGTGGAGATGAGTTTTTAGTTGTGTGTCCAGATCTTCATGAAGAGGGTGTCAAAGAGAGGATTGAAGAAATAAAGAGGAAAATTTTAAATGTAATAAAGGGATTAAAACTTACCATTGCTGTAGGGATAGAAAATTTTGAAGAGAATTCTCATATTGATGAGGTTATGAAAAGGGCTGATGAAAAAATGTATGGGGATAAGAGGAGATAAATTTATTGGAAACTTTTTTCACACTTTAATCGTATTTCCTATTTAAGTTTAAGGAACTTGAGAAAATGTTTATAAAAAGGAATATTTCTTTAAAAGACTGCATAAAGGAAGCGTGGCGTTCTCTACTAAAAAACAAAGTTAGGACTTTTCTGACTTTTTTAGGCCTTACAATAGGTGTTTTAAGTCTAATATCTGTAATGACCGTTATAGCAGGTGCAAATGATTTTGTTGCAAATAAAATTGCTACGCTTGGCTCCAATGTTTTTGAGATAACCAAAGTTGAAGATATTTCTAAGGGTATAGATGCTTTAATTCGTTCCTTTCGCAGAAAAAACATAGATTGGAATCAGTACAAAAAATTTAAAAGGAAACTTGAAGGCGCAAAATTTATAGGAGCGGAAATTTCAAGAAGTGGAATGGTTAAGTTCGGGGATAATTTTATGGAAGATGTTTCTATTAAGGGAGACACTTCGGAGATGATTTTTATAAGTGATGATGAAATTTTAGATGGAAGGTATTTTTCTTCCAATGAGGAATTATTTTCAAAGCCTGTGTGCGTCATAGGATATGAAATAAAAAAGGAATTGTTCCCCCATGTAGATCCAATAGGAAAAGTAATAAAGATTGAAGGATGGAAATTCAAAGTTATAGGAGTTTACAATTCAAAGGGGACAATTTTGGGGCAATCAATGGATAATTTTGTAACCATTCCAATTACCATGTTTTTCAAATTGTTTGGTAGTAGGAGAAGTTTAAATATCTTTGTGTATGTGGATAATGTAAATGATATTGATGGGGTAATGGAAGAGGCAAGGACAATTTTGAGAAATATCAGAAAGAGAAAGTACAATCAGGAGGATGATTTCACCTTTGTTACTTCTGATTCAACCATGTCACTGTTTCATACAATAACCGATAACTTTTTTCTTGTGTTTATTTTGCTTTCAGCAGTATCTGCAATTATTGGGGGGATAGTTATTATGAATATAATGCTTGTTGTGGTCACTGAAAGAAAGATGGAGATAGGTATTAGAAGGGCTCTTGGGGCAACTAAGGGAGATATCCTCTTCCAATTTTTGGTGGAGTCCCTCATTATTTGTTTTGCAGGAGGTGTGTTTGGTATTTTGGGAGGATTTTTGGCAGCCAAGATATTTGGGGCAATTGCAGGGGCTCCGGCTTCTGTTAAGTGGTGGGTGGCACTTCTTGGGGTAGTACTTTCTTCCTCCATTGGAATTTTCTTTGGAATATATCCTGCGTTAAAGGCGGCAAATATGGACCCTGTTGAGGCAATTAGATCGGAGATTTAAAATGAAGGTAAAATTTGTAGGTATAGGAGAAATATTAAAACTTTCTCTTAGAGAGATTTACAATAATAAGTTTAGATCTTTTTTAACAATTTTAGGTATTACAATTGGTGTCCTTGCAATAATTATGATTTCTTCGATAATTCACGGTTTAAACAGTTCTGTAATTGATAGGGTGGCGTCTCTTGGAGCCAACAGTTTTTATGCCACAAAACACGCACCTGGTGTACATATTGGAAGGCCAAAAAGATCAATAAGACAGAGAAAAAATATAACCTATAGGGATGTGGAATTTTTGAGAAGAAAATGTAAATATGTTGATATCATTTCTCCCTTTTTGACTGCAAGGTCCCTTTTTGGGAGTAAATATGTGGTTAAGTATAGGGGAGAGCGCGCAGAAAACCCGCTTATAAGAGGGGTTGAGGAAAATTTTGATGATGCAATGGGTACGGTTATTGTAAATCAGGGAAGATTTTTTAATAAGACAGATTTAATCCACCGCAGAAATGTAACGGTACTTGGTGCAGGTGTTGCTGAGTCTCTTTTCCCCTATATGGATCCCATTGGTAAGAGGATAAGGATAAATGGTAGGGAGTTTGAAGTTATTGGAGTACTTGAACATCAAAAGGGACTTTTTGGAGGCTTTAGCGAGGACAATTATGTGTTGATTCCCCTTTCTACTTTTAGAAAAATATGGCCTGAAGTAAAGGATATGGCGATAGCCTTTAAGGTCAATGATCCCAAAAAACTTGTAGATGCCATGGAAGAGGTGAGATATTATCTGAGGATAAGCAGAAAAGTTCTTCCGGGGAAACCGGATGATTTTTCAGTATTTTCTGCAAATATAATTGTGAATATCTGGAAATCCCTGACAAATGTTTTGTTTATTGTTACAATTGTAGTTGCTTCCATTGGATTACTTGTTGGAGGTATTGGGGTTATGAATATCATGCTTGTAAGTGTTAGGGAGAGGACAAGGGAGATTGGTATAAGGAAGGCTTGTGGAGCAACAAAAAGGGATATTTTGCTGCAGTTTATAATTGAGGCCACCATTTTATCTCTTGCCGGGGGATTGATGGGAATTCTTCTCGGAGGTGTGGGAACACTTATTTTAAACTTTTCAATACCACAATTACCTGCTTCTGTGTCTATCTTTTGGGTTTTAATTGGATTCTTTGTATCTGCTGGGGTGGGACTTCTTTTTGGAATTTTACCCGCATATAGGGCTGCTCAGTTGGATCCCATCGAATGTTTGAGATATGAATAGTGGTAAAAATCTAAAGGAGATTGAAATTTTTAACAGGGTCAGGTTTGGAGGGATTGAAGTGGCCTGCCTCTATCCCAATTCCTATGATGTTGGGATGTCAAATCTTGGGTTTCAATGGCTTTTGCATAATCTTGAAAGGGATAGAAGATTTTGTGCAAGGAGATTTTTCATAGGGGGAAGGGGAGAATTCCTTTTTTCACCGGATACTGATAAAAATCTTTCAGAGTTTAAATACATCTTCATTTCCATTTCCTATGAACTTGACTATTTAAATCTCATAAGGGCTTTGAAAATTTCAAAAATTTTTCCTCTTTCAAAGGATAGAAAGGGGAAAAATATCCTGATAGGTGGAGGTGTGGCACTTTCCATAAATTTTTTACCTGTGGCAAAAATTTTTGATTTAATTGTGGTTGGGGAGGGGGAAGGCAAGTTGGAAAATATTTTAAATCTGATTGAAGATAATGCCCCTTACAATGTTTTTATGGAAGAAATTTCTAAGTTTAAAGGCCGCTATTTTATACCCCTATTTGAGGAAA
>JAMOQF010000193.1:27500-28956 GCA_027064125.1 Acidobacteriota bacterium | reverse complement strand
CCTTTTAATTTTCCTTTCAGTTTTAGGTCTTTTCTTTGCCCCCCAGATGCCACATAAATTCTGCCTGACACTTTCTTAATATCATTTTCAGGTATGTCCCCATCCATTTTTTATTAATTTATTTCCAATTTGCCACCCCAAATGCCCTCTAAAGACTTATAGAAGGATAAAAAAAAGATGCTTAATTGTTGGCTTTTGCTAAAAGGTTTTATTTTACCACTATTTTTCTTTTCCTATTTGCCTCCCCTAAAAACCCCCTGAATGTTTATAGAAGAAAAAAAGAATTTCGCTTAAATCATTTGATTTCTGTCAAAGGATTTTAACTTTGCCAAAATTTAATTTGTTCTTTTGTTTGTCCTTCTGTTTGTCCACCCAAAATACCTTCTATAAAGTTTATAGGATGAAAAAAATCTTTCTCTTTCTTATCTACAAACCCATGGTGGGGATTGTGTGGGAGGTGTTTCAGCCTGACACCTTTCTTATCCCCAAATTAATTCTAAATTCCAAATCTAAAATCTTGTCTGGCACTTTCTTGCCTGATACTTTTTCACTTTTTTCCGATTCAGGTTTGTTTCCAATTCCTCCTTCCAATTCCTCCAATTCCTCTATCTCTTGAGCGAAGAATTTTTAATTCCATTTCTACCAATATGGTTTTGGGAACTCTTGTGGAATAACCCTTTACTATGTTTGATGTCCCATAAAGTGTCTTTCCTTCTCTTCCAATAAAATTTTTTTTATCATCTTTTTAAAAAGTTCTAAAACCCAGGTAAAAATTAAATCACTCATGGGGTGACCTACTTTTGGGATTTTTTCCTTGGGATTAATTTTAACTCCTTTCTCCCGAAAGGAGGTTTCTTTTTTTGACACAATTAATTTTACACTGCTCAAATTTCTCTTAACTTTATTTAAAATATTAATTATTTTTTTATTGTTTCAATAAAACTTTTTTATTTTTTACCCCTTTAAAATGTGCTATTTTTATTTCTACAATTTTTATGGAGAATTTTTATGAAGAAAAAGAGTTATTCCTATAAAGACTCTGGAGTTGACATAGATAGGGCAAATGAAGCCAAAAAAAAGATGAAGGAACTTGTAGCAAGTACTTTCAATAAAAATGTTTTAAGTGAGTTGGGTAATTTTGGTGGGATGTTTGCCCTTAGTGGCTTTGATTTTAAGGATCCTGTTCTTGTAAGCAGTGCCGATGGAGTTGGTACAAAGTTAAAGGTTGCTTTTTTGATGGATAAACATGATACTGTGGGAGAAGACCTTGTAAATCACTGTGTAAATGATATTTTAGTTCAGGGTGCCTTTCCACTTTTTTTCCTGGATTACATCGCCACTGGGAAGTTAAATGTTGATACTGTAGTGGATATTGTAAAGGGTTTGAGCCGTGGATGTAGAAATAACAATATGGTTTTAATAGGTGGTGAAACTGCAGAGATGCCAGATTTTTATT
>JAMOQF010000193.1:0-20000 GCA_027064125.1 Acidobacteriota bacterium | reverse complement strand
TTTTAATCAATCTAAAAATGGGGTTACCATAAGAAAAGCCTTAATTTCTCTCTTGTTGGGAGTTACACTATGAAGGAAAATGATAAAACAATTAAGGTTTCCAAACTTAAAAATGGTACTGTTATAGATCACTTAAAGCCCGGTACCGCAATTAAAGCACTTCATGTCCTTGGAATAGAAGGCGGAAACGCCATTTCCATAGGTATGTATTTTGAAAGTGAAAAGATGGGGAAGAAGGATATTTTAAAGATTGAGAATAAAGAATTGAAACCCCATGAAGTAAATAAGATAGCACTCATTTCCCCCAATGCCACACTTTCTATTATAGAAAATTATGAGGTAAAAAAGAAGAGAAGGGCTTACCTCCCGGATGTAATTGAAGGTATAGTAAAGTGTGGTAATCCAAATTGCATAACTAACTATGAAAATATAAGGACGAAATTTTATGTAATTAAAGTCTCAAATGGAGAAATTAAGTTGAGGTGTCACTATTGTGAAAGAGTTTTTAAAAAGGATGAGGTGGAATTAATTTAGTTTAAGGAGATTGAAATGGATGAAAAGAAAGTAGTAGTTGCTTTAGGAGGCAATGCAATAATTAAAAAGGGACAAAAAGGCAGTGTATACGAGCAATTTGCAAATACCAGAGAAGCGCTAAATAACATCTTTGGACTTATTCAGGAGGGGCATAAAATTGTGATAACCCATGGGAATGGTCCACAGGTTGGAAATATACTTTTAAGGGTGGAGGCAAGTAAAGATATTGCATATGAATTACCCCTTGGAGTATGTGTTGCTCAGAGTCAGGGGGAAATGGGATATATGATAGTGCAATCACTTCAGAATAAATTGATCAGAGAGGGAATAGAAAGAAATGCAATATGCATATTAACTCAGGTTGTAGTGGATAAAAATGATCCCAGTATGAAAAATCCCACCAAGCCCATTGGTAAATTTTATACTGAAGAAGAGGCAAAGGAAAAAATTGAAAAACTCAGATGGGACATGGTTGAGGATGCTGGAAGAGGATGGAGGAGGGTGGTGCCCTCTCCGAAACCAATCTCAATTGTTGAAAGTGAATCTATTAAAAAATCCTTTTATAGTGGAGATATTGTAATAGCCTGTGGTGGAGGAGGAATCCCTGTATATGTGGAAGATGAGGGAACTTATGAGGGGGTGGATGCAGTTGTTGACAAGGACCTTGCATCTTCTGTTCTTGCAAATGAAATAGGTGCTGATGAACTTATTATTTTGACAGGGGTTGAATTTGTATATCTAAATTTTGGAAGGGAAAATGAAACCATTTTGAGGGAAGTTTCCCTTAAAGAGGTAAAGAAATATTACGAAGATGGACATTTTCCGCCTGGCAATATGGGTCCAAAAATTGAAGCGGTTATCAACTTTCTGGAAAGGGGTGGAAAAAAAGCCATCATAACTTCTACTGAGAAGGCTTATGACGCGTTAAAGGGTAAAACAGGAACACATATTTTTCCATAAATGATGGAGGTAAACTATGGCTTTTAATTTAAAAGGAAGATCTCTTTTGACATTGAAAGATTTTTCTAAAGAAGAGATAGAGTTTATACTTCAAATTTCACATGAGGTTAAGAAAGAGAGAAGAAGTGGAAAAATTACCCAGAGGTTTTTGGGAAAGACACTTGCTATGATTTTTGAAAAGAGATCCACTCGTACCCGTTCAGCCTTTGAGACTGCTTTTGCTGAAGAGGGAGGACATCCATCCTTTATGTCCACAGATGATATTCAACTTGGTGCAAAGGAAACCATTGAAGACACGGCGAGGGTACTCGGCAGGATGTTTGATGCCATTGAATTTAGAGGTTTTAAGCAGGAAACAGTTGAAAAATTGGCTGAATATTCAGGAGTTCCTGTATATAATGGCCTCACAGATAAATTTCATCCCACACAGGTTCTTGCCGATTTAATGACTGTTCAGGAAAATTTTGGAAGTTTAAAAGGCCTTAAGTTTGTTTACTGTGGTGATGGAAGAAATAATATGGCAAATTCTCTGATGATTGGATGTTCTAAAATGGGAATGAAATTTGTTATTGTGGCACCTAAGAGTCTATGGCCTGAAGAATCTCTTGTAAATGAATGTAAATCCTTTGCAGAAGTCTCGGGAGGAAATGTCTTGATAACTGATGATATTGATGAAGGAGTTGTAGGTGCAGATGTTGTATACACAGATGTGTGGGCATCCATGGGGGAGGAATCAAAGAGAGCTGAAAGAATAAAATTACTTACTCCATACCAGGTAAATGATGAATTAATGGAAAAAACTGGCAATAGAGATGTTATTTTTATGCACTGCCTTCCCGCTGTAAGGGGTGAAGAGGTTACGGCATCGGTAATTGATGGACTTCATTCAAGGGTTTGGGATGAGGCTGAAAATAGAAAACATACAATCAAAGCCATAATGATTGCCACGCTCCTTTAAAAAATGCCACATATAGTTTTTGAAGGAAATTTTGAAAATATAAAGTTTGAAAAATTTAAGTATGAAAGTGGGGACCTTTCCTTTCATGTTGTGGAAATTTATAAGAGTAAGATGAGGGAAAAGGTCCTCTTTGAAGTTGAATTGAATGGGGATAGAAGATTTATAGTTGAAGTTAAGAAAAAGAAAGATGGGGGGATAATTAAGGTGGGAAGTTTTTTCACAATTGAAAGGGATGAAGGGGTTAAACGGGTTTTGTGGTTAATTTATAAGCGTTTTCCCTTTGGTAAACTAATCAGGACCAATATTGAAGAAGAACTTCGAGATGGGTAATTACTTTTATTCTGTGAGTGAGTTTTACAAAAAGTTTTTCAGGGAAAAGATCTGGAAAATATCTCTGGATCTTGGTATTCCCTGTGTACATGGCAAGTGTATTTATTGTAATGAAACTTCCTTTATTCCTTCTAATGTTAGGGGTAGGAAAATAAGAACACAGATAGAAGAGGGGATTTCCATTTTAGGGAAAAGGTATGGAGTTAAAAAGTTTATTGCTTACCTTCAATCTGGAACAAATACTGCAGTTTCCCCTGAAGTACTGGAGAAAGTTTTAGAGGAAATATTTTCATATAAAGAGATTGTCTCCCTTTCCATAGGTACCAGACCAGATTACATTTCTCAGGAAGTTGTGGAACTTTTCAAGTATTTTTCAAAATATAAGCCCATTTTCGTGGAACTGGGACTTCAGTCTGCAAATGATGATACACTTAAATTTATAAATAGGGGACATACCTTTTCAGATTTTCAACTTGCCCTTCAGAAACTCCTTGAATGTAAAAATCTTTTGGTTGTAGCCCACATGATTGTGGGATTGCCCGGAGAAGACAAAGATGTAATTTTCAAAAGTTTTGAGAAGGTTTCACATTTACCTTTAAATGGTGTGAAGATTCATCATCTTCAGGTTGTAAAAAATACCCCTCTTGAAAGAATTTATCTGAGTGGAAGGGTAAAAATTTTTGAAGAGGTTGAAGATTACATTGAGATTTTATCCCAACTTCTCGAAATACTTCCTCCCCATTTCGTGATTCACAGGCTTTATGGGGATATACCGCATAATCTATTGATTGCTCCCAGGTGGAAAATTGACAAAAATTCCTTTAAATTAAAACTTGAGGAAAAATTTAAGGAGAGAGATGGATATCAGGGAAAGTATTTTAAGAGATGAATTTATTTTAAATGTGGTGCTTGTGGAGCCTGAAATTCCTCCAAATACGGGAAATATAGCAAGACTATGTGCTGCAACGAATACAAGACTTATAATTGCTGGTAAGCCTTCTTTCAGTTTTCAGGATAGATACTTGAAAAGGGCTGGACTTGATTACTGGGATCATGTTAGTTTTTTTCAGATACCTTCACTGGATGGTTTGCTCGAGGTGGTTTCCTTAGATAAACTTTTTCTGTTTACAACAAAGGTAAAAAAAAGTTATACAAAAGCAAATTTTATCCATGGCAGTTTTCTAATTTTTGGTAAAGAGAGCATGGGGCTTGATGAAAAGTATTTAATTGATTATTACGAAAATTGCTATACAATTCCAATGTGGGGAAGGGTTAGAAGTCTAAATCTCTCTTCTGCGGTATCCATTGTTACCTATGAAGCTTTGAGAAAAATCAAGAAATTTTGACAAATTATGAGTATGCAATTATTATTGTTTTTTATGAGAAGATTAAAATTCCTTTTATCAATTTTAATTCTACAATTATTTTTTTTAAGTGGAAATTATCTCTTAGGAACGAGGGGTAATTGTGAGAATTTGATAATTTCTTTAAAAAAGTCCTACAACGAATTTTTAAATGGAAGGGAAAATTTTAAAAATCTTGTTTTAAAAATTAGAAAAATTGAGAAAATTGGCTGTGAAAATAGCGATAGATATTTTGAATATCTTTATTTAAAGGCTGCCATTTTTAAAAAGGGTGGAGAAAAGTTTAAAAGGAAAAAATATATTCTTTACTCAATGAAAATCCTTGCCCAGATATATGAGGAAGGAATTTACAGGAAGAAAAAAGATAAGATAAAAAAGGCAATCCTTTTACTTGCAAGAATTTATGAGAGAGATTTTAATTTCAAGGATAGAGCCCTATATTGGTATGAGAAATATCTTGATCTCTTCTTTAATGATGTAGAAAGTAGGTGGATAAAGGAAAAAGTAAAATCACTTTATTCAGATTTAAAAAAGATAAGTGATAGGGATAGATTTAAAATGAAGAGGAGGGAGTTTTCCCTCATAACAAGGGTCGATTTCTGGAGTTCTCCCAAAAGTACCAGAGTTGTCGTTGAACTTGATGGTCCAGTGTACTTTACTAAGAATGTGCTTAAAAATCCATATAGGGTTTTTGTGGATTTTTACAATGCCTATGCCAATCCATTTTACATTAAAAGGGCAATAATAATTGAAGGACAATTTCTCAACAGAATAAGGATTGGGCAGTTTAAGAAAAATGTTTCAAGGGTTGTTCTTGATTTTAACAGAGAGATAAAGGTTACCTCCTTTCACCTTGATAATCCCTTTAGATTGGTTATTGATATAAATCTTGAGGGTGTGACAAATCTTGTAAAGAATCGTGGAAAGAGAAAAAAAGTTTCTAAAAAGAAAACTCTTGTTTCAGCGGAGGGAAAAAAGAAAAAAAAGGTGGTTGTAAAGAAAGAGGAGAAAAAGCCCAAAAAGGAAAAGGTTGGAGTACCTAAGAATGTTAAAGTGGTTCCCCCGGAGAAGATTGACAGAAACACTTTGACGAGGGTTCTTGGTTTGAAGGTGGGGACTGTGGTAATAGATCCCGGGCATGGTGGGAAGGATCCTGGCACCGTTGGATATAGAGGGATAAAGGAAAAGGATGTGGTATTAAAAATAGCAAAGAAATTAAAGAAGTTGTTAATTGAGAAACTTGGGTTAAATGTGGTGCTTACAAGGGATAGAGATATTTTTGTTCCCCTTGAGAGACGCCCTCTTGTGGCAACTCAGAACAATGCAGATTTATTTATATCCATACATGCAAATTCAAGTAGAAATGATAGGGCTGCAGGAATTGAGACTTTCTATTTAGGTTTTACGAGAAATAGGAGATCCCTTTCAATAGCCGCATATGAAAACGCCCTTTCTCAAAAAAATATAGGTCAACTTGAAGATGTTATAAAAAAGATAACCTTGAGTGAAAAATTAAAGGAATCTAGGAGATTTGCAATAGATGTAAACCGTTCACTATGGAGAACAATTAGAAAAGTTGATCCCTATGCGAAAAATAGAGGAGTAAAAAAGGCTCCCTTTGTAGTTTTGATTGGTACTCAGATTCCAAGCATCCTTGTGGAAATAGGATTTTTAAGCAATAGGAGAGAGGCAAAAATAATCTCAAGTGGAAAAAATCAAAGGAAAATTGCAGAAGCGCTATTTTATGGAATTTATAATTATTTAAAGGAAGTGGGAAGAGTTGAGAAAAAGATCTCTTCTAATCATTAGTTTTTTCATATTTTTTTCCTTTATATTTGGAGATGTCTTTTACTATAACGGGGTTGTAAAGAAGGAAAAGAAAGAAAATGAAGTGAAATTTTCCTTTCCATATCTTGAAAAATTTAAAAATTGTGGTCTTGTGGGATATCGGGGGGTGGTAAGGAAATTTGAAGGTGAAAGGGTAAAGATTTCCATTTATAGATTTCAAAATGAGATGGATTCTTTTTCTGCTTTTTCTGTTTTTGTAGATGAAAGGTCTCGCTTCTTTGAAATAGATAAAAGTGGATTTTTGAAGGATAATAAAATTTATGTTTGGGTTGGAAATTATCTTACAATTTCTGAATTTAAAGGAATCTTGAAGATCAATGGGATTAGATATTTTGAGTGGATTAGATCTCAATATGTCCATAAAAGGAGAATTCCTGAACTTTATAGATTGGTAATTGATTTGCCATATCCAATTTTCTTCTGTAGATTTTTTTCAAATCATTCTTTTATTTACAATTTTGATGGAGAGTATAAATTTATAAAAGATTTTCCCCTTGTTCATGCTAAAATTAAAATAGAGGGGAAAAATATGGATTTTTTTCTCGCTGGCAAGAATTTTGATGCTTCTTTACTTAAAAAGAAAAATTTCCAGATTTTTAAAAGGGATGATTTTACTTTTTTTTGTGATAATTGTCCCAGATCTTTAGTTGATAGAGTTCTTTTGAAAATTGCTGAGAATAAAAATAAAGGGAGGTTCTTTTTCAGAAGGGATAATTTTACCTATGGAGATCTTGTCTTAAATGGGATATTACTTGCCTTTTTGCTTTTATTTATATCAATCGCTTTTGGAGTGTTGTTTGGTTTTGTTTTGAGATTTTTTAAAGAGAGGAATGAGGAAAAATTTTTGAGGATGGATTTAAGGGATGAAAATAACGAGAAGAGAGGCAATAATTGATATAGTACTTCTTTCTCTTTCAGGGATTTTTTTGGATGGATGTGGTAAGAAAAGAAGTGAAGTGTTACTTAAAAATCCAGACAAAAGGGTGACAGATTATCCCGGATATGTGGTTCAGGTTTATGGAGAAGATCCCTATCGTATAACAAAAAAAGCAATAGATCTTCTTGGTGGAATGAAGACCTTTGTTAAAAAGGGAGAGAAAGTTCTCATAAAGCCCAATATTGGTTTTAATAGGCCCTCCTATTTTGGATCTGATACAAATCCGATGGTTGTAAAGGCGGTTGCGGAGGAGGTGTTGAAGGTGGGACCTTCACAGGTTATTGTGGCTGATTATACCCTATACAATCCCAAGAGTTGTTATAAGAGAAGTGGCATATATGATGCCCTGAAGGGACTTGATGTGGAGGTAAAATATGTATCTCAATTTGATTTTGTTAAAGTTGATATTGGAGGAAAATTTATAAAAGAGTGGGAAATTTACAGATATTTTTTAGATGTGGATAGGGTGATAAATGTGCCAGTTTTAAAGCAACATTCCCTTGCTGGATTAAGCATGGCAATGAAAAATTTGATGGGAGTAATAGGAGGTAAAAGGAGTTATTTTCACAGGGATTTGAGCAATGCCCTTGTTGATTTAAATTCCTTTTTGCATCCCACTTTAAACATACTTGACTGCTACAGGGTTATTGTGAAAAATGGCCCTCAGGGTGGGGGGATCAAGGATACTGTTCTTAAAAAAAGTGTCATTGCCGGGGTTGATGTCCTCTCAGTTGATTTCTATGGGGCTCTTTTGATGGGATATGGGGGGAATTTGCCGGGGTATGTCATTGAAGGAAAGAGAAGAAATTTAGGTGAATTGGATAGAGAGTTAAAAACTGTTGAGATATGAAATTAAGAAAAGTCAGGATTTTTTCCCAGATATTTTTTTTCCTTCTATTTTTAGTTCAGGTATTTTGTGGAATTTTAATCTCAAATGAGTTGGTAAGTGCAAATCCTTTGTCTTCCATTTTTTTCTATATGGATCCACTTCTTTTAATTCACTCTCTATTTACTGGTTTCCTTATTATTTTTCTCATTTCCATCCCTTTTTTGCTTTTATCACTTATTTTTCGAAGATATTTTTGTGGATGGATCTGTCCCCTTGGCACTTTGATTAGAATTTTTTCCCGGAAAGGGTATGGTAAATTTGATTTAAAGTTTAGAAAATTTAAAAATTTTACCCTCTTTGCCTTTATCTTTCTTACCCTTAGTGGAATAACTTTTCTATTTATGGATCCCATTACCATTGTTTACAGATTTTTCTCATCCTTTTTATATCCTGCAATTATAAATATTTTTCTCAAGAGTTTTAATTTTTTTGGTATATCCCCTCCAGATTTTTTTCTTAGGATCTTTCCTTCAAAGGAAGTATTTATATTTCATTCTCTTTCCATTTTTCTATTTTTATTTTTTATACTCCTGTTAAATTATTTTGAGAAAAATTTCTGGTGCAAATATATCTGTCCTTTAGGGGCCCTCTTTTCAATCTTTTCTTCAGTTAAGTGTGGTCTCTACCTTGAAAAGGATATTGAAAAGTGCATTAATTGTGGGAAATGTCAATTACATTGTAGTATGGATGTAAATCCCATCTGTGGTAAGGAGTGGGAACATTTTGACTGTATTTTGTGTATGAATTGTGTAAATGTGTGTCCAACAGATGCAATAAAATTTAAATACAGGTGGAGATTTTCTTCAAAGGAATATTTTGATGTTGAAAAGAGAAAAACTTTAAACTCCCTTATTGGAATGGGACTTTCATTTTACTTAATTGGTGGTTTTTTAAAATATACAAATAGAATAAAAAATAGGGTTTTAAGACCCCCTGGAGCCTTAAGGGAGGAAAAGTTTCTTGAGAAATGTATCAGGTGTGGAGAATGTGTGAGTGTCTGTCCAACAAATTTTTTACATCCTGCACTTTTTGAGGCTTCTTTTGATGGAATATATACTCCCATTGGTGTTCCACAATATGGATATTGTGAGGATAGATGTGTCAGGTGTTCGGAGGTCTGTCCCTCAGGGGCCATAAAAGGGATAACCATATCTGAAAAATTATCAAAGCCCATAAGAATTGGTACCGCCTACATTGACAAAAATAGATGTATCCCATGGAATGAGGGTAAAAGTTGCATTGTCTGTGAAGAGGTATGTCCCGCAATTGGGGGGGATAAGGCGATAAAACTTGTGGTAAAGGATGTAAATGGAAAGAAGGTAAAGGTACCTGAAGTTTCAAATAAACTCTGCATTGGCTGTTCTATTTGTGAAAATAGATGCCCTCAAAATCCTCCGGCAATATTTGTTACAAATGATGGGGAAATAAGATTTTAAGTGGTAAGTAAGTGATGATGGAGACAAAGTGTCTCCCCTTTTACTCTAATATTCAACCATTCTTGGAAATCTAAAATCTTGCCTGACACCAATTTTAATCCTTTTCAGGTCTTTTCAGGTCTGTCCCCATTCCCACAAATGCCATCCAGTAGGCTTATAGGAAGGCAAAGGAGACAATCTTAGTTGTTTATCTCTGCCAGAAGATTTCAAGTCATTGCCAGTTTTAAGTTTTTCTTGCGTTTGCCTCCCCTGAAAGCCTTTTGCTTGCCACCTCTAAAAACCTACTGAAGGTTTATAGGAAAGTAAGGGGATGAACTTAATCGTTGCTTTCTGCCAGAGGATTTTTTTCTTGCAAGAATTTAAATTTTTCTCTTATTTCCTCACCCCCAAATGCCACCTAAATTTTTTGCCTGACACCTTTTTCCCACTTCCAATTTTTGCTGCAAGATTTATAGAAGAAGTTGGTGAATAAATATTTTCTCTATTATTATTTTTTAGACACGAAATTTTGGGGATGTCTTGTGACCTTCTTTCGGGAATTTTTATTCGGAGTTAATTTTAACCTCTTTTTCCCAAAAGGAGGTCTTTTTCTTCTGACACAATTTATGCCTCACCGCCCAAAACCTCCTCTATCAATGAAATTAATTTTTATTTTCATTTTCATTTAAAAATTTTATCTGTGGTTATTGTATAAAAAGGTGTACATGAAAAAGGATTTGATTACCTTTTTTACATAATTTTTAGTTTCCCTGAATTTTATGAAGTTTACAAAGAGGTATGGAAAATTTGATCTCATTTTTTCAGGAAAGGTTGTATTAAAGGTTTTAATCCACAATAGGGTATTTGTTTCCCCGGAATTATATGCAGAGGATATGTATTCCTTCCTTTTTAATCTTTCCTTTAATTTTTTCACATATAGACATCCAAGTTCTATATTAATTTTGGGGGTGTAAAGGATATTGGGGGAGAAATTAATTTTTAAATTGTTTTCCTTAATTATTTGAATTGCCGTCTTATCCATAAGTTGCATAAGTCCCCTTGCAGAGGTAATTGAGTGGGCATTTTTATCAAATTTGCTCTCCTCCCTGATGAGGGAAAATATAAAATTTGGATCGAGTTTTGCCTTCTGGGAATTTTTTACTACTTCTTCATGGTAGTAGATGGGATATACATTTTTTAGCAAGTTTTTGTCAATTAGTTGAACTGGAAAATATGGGGGATAGGTGTTTTTTAAAAGATTATAGGAAAGGTAAATTACTCTGGGATGGTTCTCCTCATAGGTATAAAATTTTATGAGACTTTTTGTTCTGAAGATTTTTAACTCATTTCCCTTAAGTCCTGTAAGTCTTCTTAGATATTTTATGGGGGTTCTTTTTAGAAAAAAGGGAGATAATTTATAACATCTAAGTTGGATTGATTTTTTGAGAAGATAGGGAAATACATTTTTTACAGGTATTTTTTTCAGGGATATATTGCCATTTAGCCATCTGATATTTTTTATCCTTTCGATTTTTTCATAGTATCTTTTAAAATTTTTTCTAAAGTTTTCTCTGAATGTTTTCTTATCTTCACTTAGATAGTACATAAATGATAGATATTTGAGTGGGTAGTTGCTCTTTTTACTCTGATAATTTTTTTTGTAAATTTTTATATCTTCTGTTTGAGATATTTTTTTAAAAATTTCAAGTGAAGGAAAATAGTAAAAGGAATAAAAGGTTTTTAAATTTTCTGAAATGATTTCTCTGGCTTTATCTTTTTTCCCATTTTCAAGTAGTATTGATGTGTATAAATATCTTATGCCGTCAAAATCTATTTTTCTTTTTAAGTATTTGAACTTTTCATATTTCAGAATCTTTTTGAAAGTGTTTTCACATTTTGTGTTTTCCCCCTCTCTGAAGTATAAAAGTGCAAGTTTTTTATAGAGTTTTATCCTGTTTGTAATTTTTTGAGTGGGTATTATTTTTTTTAGAAGTCTTTCACTTTCCTCCAACTTTTTATTTTTTATGTGGATATATAGTAATTCATCAAGTAGAAATTCTGAATATATTTTTCTTTTCAGTAAGATGTCTTCTATTAACAGTTTATTTTCTCTTTCTTTTCCAAGTATTGAATAGATTCTTGAAAGGAGAATTGAAACTTGAAGAAGAGTTCTTTTCTCATTTTTATTGATTTTATTAAAAATTTCCTTCAATACCTTTTCAGATTTCAAATAATGGGATTCTAAAAAGAAATACCTTGCATAATAGTATTTAAAGAGATTGTCTTTAGTTCCAAACCTTTTTTGAAAGAGATCTATTATAACTTTTGCTTCTTTTAGATATCTGTTTTTAAGTAATATTGATAGAATCTTTAAAAGAGTTTTTTTAGACTTAATATATTTTTCAACATGGTAAATATTTTCAGACAAAATCTTTGAGCATTCCCCCTTTAATTTATGGTTTCTTGAATAGTTTATAATTTTGAGTAGGTAATAGGTAGCTTTTGGGTAATTTTTTTCCTCAAGATGGGCTTTTCCGAGCATGAAGTAGGCTTTGCTTCTATTTTTTCTATATCTTCTGACATATTTTTTTAATGTTTTTATGGCAAGTTTTGTCTTTTTACTTTCAAAATAACTTTTCCCAAGATTGAAGTATGCCTCTTTGAAAAATTTTGAATGGGGGACTCTTTTTATCAATCTAAAAAATAATTTTCTTGCTTTTTCTTTTTCGCCGTTTTTATCGAGTAATTCTCCACTTTTTATGAGAATAAAATCACCAAGGAGTTTGTCTTCTCCATATTTGTCTGCTAAATTCCATAGTTTGTTGACATCTTCCAATTCATAGTAGATTAAGAATAGGTCAACATAGAGTCTTTCCCTTTTGAATTTTTCAGGGGATTTTTCCTTGAGTGTAATTAACTGCTTTTCTTTTTCCCTGAGTATGTTAGAAAAGGTGAAAATGGCTAAAGTGTTTAATATGATAAAAATTATTATTTTTCTTTTCATTTTTGCAAAAGTTGGAGTTTACCAGTATTTTATTTCTTTTCAAGGGAAAAATTTATCCTGGTCATGTTTTATAATTCCTGTAAAAAAGGGTGGCCTAAGTTATAATTAAAAAACTAACAAAAACTAAAAGAAAGAAGGCCACCCATGAAAGGGATACCAGCAAGTGAAAAAACGTGCAAGGAGTTTTTTATATTGTGGAAAACTTTTTTAATAAATTATACATAAGTCAGTCTTGAATTTCTTTGACATTCAGTCTTTCTTAAAATTGCACTATCCTTAGGCATTTAATCTAATTCCATGAAAAACAATGAAAAAGGAAAGTTTTTCACAATTTTTCCACAGAGTTTTGAAAAAAATCTGTGGAATTTAATCCGCTGGCGCGTAGTATCCCTTTTTATATCTGAGTTTGATTCCCCTTCTTTTAACCTTTATTTTTATTTTTCTAAATTTTCCATCATGTTTCTTATTTGTTGAAATATAACTGATGCTGTATTGGTTCCTAAGATCTCTATTTATTTCCTGAAAGCATTTGTAAAGATCACTTAAAAGAGATGGGGCAAAAAGTTTTCCACCAGTGTTTATGGCAAAATCCTTTAAAATTGTATCTCCTTCCTTTTTGCCTGAGTGCCCAAAATATCCAGCCCTGTTTGTTGAAATTGCATATATCACAACTCCAGATTCCTGTGCAGCCTTTAGCGCATCTTCAAATGTGGTGCTACTTACTGTATCATCACCATCAGAAATTATTACAATGATTTTTCTTTTATCCTGAGAACTCCACCTCATTTTTTCCTGACATATTAAATATATTGCGTCAAATAGTGCAGTTCCCCCTCCAGCCTTTAACAGTTTCAGTTCCTGTTTTATCTGATTTACATCCTCGGTAAAGTCTTGAACAAGAGTTACACTGCTGTCAAATTCTGTAACAAGGGCAAAGTCCCCTGGTCTTAAAACGGAATTTAAAAAATCCACAGCCGCATCCACTTCAAATTTTAGTTTGTCCACCACACTTGCACTTGTATCAATTAAAAGACCTATTAATAGTGGCATATCTGTTCTTGCGGAAAATTTCTCTATCTTTTGTTTTACCCCATCTTCAAAAATTTCAAAATCTTCTTTTTTGAGATCTGTTACGTATCTTCCATTTCTGTCAGTTGCCACACATAGTATATTTACCATTTCCACCTTTACTTTAAAATTTGCCTGGGAGAAGAGAGGGGTAATGAGAAATATAGAAGTTAAAAGGGTTGATATGTAAATTCTTAATTTTTTATTCATAATCTTTTTTCAGTTTATTTAATCTGTTATTATATAGGATAATAAAAATCAGTCAAGGAAGGTAAATTTATGAAAAAATATTTTATTATTTTTTTTATTTTTTTCTTTTTTTTGACATTTCTCATGGCCGAAGATATTGATGTGAATCATATAAAATACTATCTCGAAAAGATTGTTTCCTTTGCTCCCCATCCATCTGGAAGTAAAAATATTCAGAAATTGAGGAAATTTATAATTGATGAATTAAAAAAGGATGGTCTTGTGGTGAAAAAGGATGAATTTATTGCAGATACTCCTTATGGGAAGATTAAAATGGTGAATATTGTGGGAATTTTGATGGGTAAAAGTGGGGGGGAAGTTTATCTTGCATCCCATTATGATTCAAAGTTATTTAAAAAATTTAAGTTTGTGGGGGCAAATGATTCTGGATCAAGTACGGCCGCGCTTCTTGAACTTGCAAGAGTGCTTTCAAAGAAAAAAAATTTTTTTACATATGTTTTTGTCTTCTTTGATGGAGAGGAGGCTTTTGGTAGGGATATTACTGATAGAGATGGACTTTATGGGAGTAAACATTTCGTAAAGAAGTTGAAAGAAAAAGGGGCTTTATCAAATATTGAGGCGTTTATTTTACTTGATATGATTGGAGATAAGGATTTGCAAATTTCAAGGGATAACTACTCTTCAAAGGAACTTTTTGAAATTTTTTCAAGATGTGCATCAATAGGTGGATATCCTGAGATAATTTCTCCCTATCCCACATATGTAATAGATGATCACACTCCTTTTTTGAAAGAGGGAGTTAAGGCAATTGACATAATAGACTTTAACTATGGTCCCAACAATTCCTACTGGCATACAAAGGAGGATAATTTAAAACATGTATCTACAAATAGTATATATCTTGTTTGCAAAGCTATACTATGTATGTTAAGGGAGTTGGAATCCTTTTAAAAATAGTTTTATAAATGGGAAAAACTATTTGAAAAATGGAGATTTTAAATCTGAGAAAGGGGTTGGTCGGTACCACTGATGGGTTTTGTCAATTGTCATTTGAGAAATCTTTGACCTGGGCGAGGGCTTATGGGGGTGAAAGAAATGAATACATTTCAAGTGTACTAATAACTTCTGATGGTGGTGTGGCAATTGTAGGTTATTCTTCTTCCTTTTTATCCCTTTTTCTTACTTACCTACTTTTTTCTTTTCTGATACCTTTCTTAATCTCATTTTCAGGTCTGTCCCCTTTTCCTTCCCTTAAACCCCCTTAAGGTTTGTAGAAAAAAAGGATTTTATTTAATCATTGTCTTTTGCCAAAAGATTTTAAGTTATTGCCAGTTTTAATTTCTTTCTTTACATGCCCACCATATATGCCCTCTAAAGGTTTATAGGATAAAAAAGAGTTTTACTTTAATCGTTCTTTAATCGTTGGTTTTTGCAAAAAAAATTAAGTGATTGTCAGTTTCCGGTTTTTTCTCTTACTTATTAGCCCTAAAAGCCCTTAAACTTTTCTTGAATCTCCTGCCTGACACCTAAATTACTATAAATTCTAAATTTTCCTGAATTTCCTAATTTCCAGAATTTTCAATTTTTTTCTTTTTCTCTATAAACCCATGGTGGGGATTGTGTAAGGGTAATTCTGGTAATTTCAGTAGTTTAAGCCTATTCCCCAAATCCTAAATTTTCCAAACTTTAAACTTTGTCTGACACTTTTTCACTTTTTGCCCAACACTCTTTCCTAAATCTCAAATCTCAATTCCAAAATCGAAAATCTCAACTCTTGCCTGACACTTTAAAATTTAATTTTTTCTCTTATTTGCCTACACTTAAAGCCCCCTAAAGGTTTATAGAAAGAAAAAGAAGTTTTGTTTAAATCATTTGAGTTTCCCAGAAAAATTTTTAAATCTTGATAGTTTTGTTTTCCTACCTGCCAACCCTAAAAGCCTCTTAAAAGCTCATAGAGAGAAAAAATTTTCCCTTTAGTCAGTTGATCTTTGCCAAAAGATCGTTAACTTGCCAGAATTTAATATGTTTCTTTATTTGTTTCCCACAAGAGCTCTAAAAACCATCTAAAAATTTATAAAAAAAATAATGTCAGACAAAGAAAATTTTTAAGTCGTTGTGTGCTTTTGTTTTTGCCCTCGCCTATCTGCATCCTTTAAACTATGTAGAGCATGTAAAATTGGTCCTTTAATTAAATTTAAAAGATATAGTTAAATCAGATAATTACCCTGAAATTTTACCGTGGAATTGATGAATGAAAAACTCTTCACTTATAATCTTTCAAATACAAAATTTTAAGTATGTCTCTTGTTGAGGTAAGCAAGGAAGGGAGAATATAAATCGTTTAATGCAAATTGCATAGGTTATTGTCTCTTTTGGGTATCCTTTATATAAGATTTTGCTATATTTTTGAAATATTTCAATTTCAACTTTACTTATTTGTTTAGAATTAATTTAATTGAAAGATTTTAATAAAATTGGTATACTTCAATTCCTTATTAACTTTCATTTAGAGGTATTTTATATGGCTGATAATTTTAATTTTTTAGATATTGAAAAGAAATGGCAAAGTATCTGGGAGGAAAAAGGTGTTTTTAAAGCCTCTGAGGATGAAAAAAGAAAGAAGTATTATGTTCTTGAAATGCTTCCCTATCCATCGGGAAGGCTTCACATGGGGCATGTGAGAAACTATTCCATTGGGGATGCCATAGCAAGATTTATGAGAATGAATGGTTATAATGTCCTTCACCCCATTGGTTGGGATTCCTTTGGATTACCTGCTGAGAATGCAGCTATAAAAAATAAAATTCATCCCGAAAAGTGGACCTTTTCAAATATTTCGTATATGAAATCTCAGATGAAAAAACTTGGATTTAGTTATGACTGGGATAGGGAGGTTACAACCTGCCTTCCTGAATATTATAAGTGGAACCAGTGGTTTTTTTTGAAAATGTTTGAAAAGGGGTTAATTTATAGAAAGTATTCCACAGTTAACTGGTGTGAGAGTTGTCAGACCGTTCTCGCCAATGAACAGGTGCAAAATGGAAGGTGCTGGCGGGATGGGACACCTGTCATTCAGAAAAAACTTGAGCAGTGGTTTATCAAGATAACAGATTATGCTGAATCTCTGTTGGAAGATATGAAATATTTAGAGGATTGGCCTGAAAGGGTTCTCACCATGCAAAAGAACTGGATAGGAAAGTCAAGGGGTGCCCTTGTAAAGTTTAAAATAGATGGAATGGATGAAGAGATAGAAATATTTACCACAAGAATTGACACCATCTTTGGCGCAAATTCCATAATACTTGCCCCTGAACATCCCCTTGTGGAAAAGTTGATTTCAAACCTTTCAAAAAAGGGTGAAATAGTTGAATTTATAGAGAAGATGAAAAATCAGAGTAAAATAGATAGGATGGGAGATACCACCAAGGAGGGATACTTTCTCGGATATTATGCGATAAATCCCTTTAATGGAGAAAAAATTCCCATCTGGACTGCAAACTTTATTTTAATGGACTATGGAACAGGTGCCATAATGTCTGTTCCAGCACATGACGCAAGGGATAATGAATTTGCAAAGAAATATAATCTTCCAATAAAACAGGTAATTTTTCCCAAAGATGGAGGAAATATTGAAGGGGATCTTTTTGAAGAATATGGAATCTTAAAAAATAGTGGGGAATTCAGTGGCCTTGATTCAAAAACTGCAATGGAGAAAATGGCAAAATATGCTGAAGAGAGAGGCTTTGGAAAGGCAACAATTACCTATAAGTTGAGGGATTGGGGGATTTCAAGGCAGAGATATTGGGGGACTCCCATTCCCATAATTCACTGTGAGAAGTGTGGAATTGTACCCGTCCCCTATGAAGATCTTCCGGTGCTTTTACCACCTGTAGATGAGATAGACTATAGAGGAGGTTCACCCCTTGAAAATGTTGAGGAGTTTGTAAATACAACATGTCCCAGATGTGGGGGTAAAGCAAAGAGGGATACCGATACCATGGATACCTTTGTGGATTCATCCTGGTATTTTTTAAGATATACCGATGCAAAATTTGATAAATTACCTGTAAATAGTGAAAAAGTGAAATATTGGTTTCCCGTTGACATCTATATAGGTGGAATCGAACACGCTGTTATGCATCTCATTTATATGAGATTTTGGTGGAAAATGATGAAAGACATAGGTTTGATTGAAGGGGGACCTGAGCCTGTGAAAAAATTGTTGACCCAGGGCATGGTAATTAAAGATGGTGCAAAGATGAGTAAATCTCTGGGAAATGTTGTGGATCCTGATGAGATGATTGAAAAATATTCTGCTGATACCTGCAGGATATTTATTTTATTTGCCGCACCCCCTGAAAAGGATCTTGACTGGAGCGATTTTGGAATTGAAGGATCCCATAGATTTTTGCTGAGGGTGTTTAGAATAGTGGGCAAGTACTCTGATAAATTAAAGGATATTTCCTCAGAAGTGGATGTTTCTTCCCTTGATGAAAAGGGTGTTTCCATTTTGAGAAAAACCCATCAGGTGGTGAAAAAGGTTACTGAAGATATTGGTGAGAGGCTTCATTTAAACACTGCAATTGCTTCCATAATGGAGCTTACCAATGAGTTGTATCTGTTTGAGGGTGGAAATCTTGAGGAAAAGTATTTGCCTCTTTTTAAAAATGTGTCTGAAAATTTGATAAAAATTCTTTCCCCCTTTGCCCCTCATGTTGCTGAGGAATTGTGGCACAGGATAGGTCATGAGTCCTTTCTTGTAGATGAGCCCTGGCCCAGGTATGATGAGGCACTTGCAAAAGAGGATAAGGTTGAAATTGCAGTTATGGTAAATGGTAGATTGAGGGATAAGGTGAAGGTTGATCTCGATGCAGATGAAGATACGGTTTTTGACATTGCAATGAAGTCGGAAAAGGTTTCAAGAAGGGTCTCAGATAAAAAGATTGTAAAGAGAATTTTTGTTAAAAATAAAATTTTAAACATTGTGGTTAAGTAATTTATGTTCAAGAAAATTTTGTTGGTTTTGATAATTTTTTCTTCTCTTTTTTTTGTTTCCTGTCCTTATAAATTAGAAAACAGGGGCTTTTCTTCAGGAGATATAAATGTTATTGCAATACCTCCATTTGAAAATTGGAGTCAAATGGGGGGAGTCGCCCAAATTTTTACCAGAGAAGTCAGGAAGAGATTCATTGAAAATGGAAGTTTTAAGGTGGTCTCTTCTCCGAAAGGAGCAGATGCGGTTTTATTTGGAACCATTAAAAGTTGTTATGTAACTCCCATTTCAGTTAAAAATATGAATTTGACCTCTGTGTATTCTGTTTTGATAACGATGGATGTTAAATTTAAGAATTTACACACTGGAAAAATATTTTTCTATGCTTCTGACTATGTATTAAGGGAGGAATATGTCCTTACTGGTAGAAGAGATTTCTTTTTGCAAATGGATCCAGCCATTAAAAGGGCTGCTGTGAAATTTTCAGATATGCTTATTACCACTTCACTTGAGTATGAGAGATGAGAGTTAATTTCTATTATTATGACTTAAAAAACAAACTTTTGCATGGAAATATTGAGAAGAGTTTTGTAATAATTGGGGATGAATTCTATTTTTTGTACGAGGTGCGCAATCTTTTAAAAAAATTTGCAAAGGATATAAAGTATGAATATGTTGTTGAATACCTTGATGAAACAAAACTTGGGGATGCCTTAATGGATGCTGAGTCCAATTCCATATTTGAGAGGGGAAAGGTTCTCGTTTTTAGGGTTCCTTCAAAGCAGAAATTGAGTAAAATTGAAAAAAGAGTTCTGGGCGAAGTTATAGGTGGTAAAAATTATTTAATATTTGAGTATCCTATGGAATACAATATTTTTGAAAAAAATAAAAGGGGGGATCTTGAAAATTTTCTTATGGATAGAGTCCCCATTTACAATTTGAAAAGACTTGATAAATATCATGCCAAAAAATGGATTTATGATTTCGTGAAGAAAAGAGGTGGGAGAATAGATGAGGAAAGTGCTGAATATCTTGTAGAAAAATACAACTGTGATTTGAATAAAGTAGTTCAGACACTTGAAAATTTCTTTTTGTATGAATCTGATATGGGAAATTTTTTTATAAATCTTGAGAAATTGTCACCCTTTTTGTATTCCTATTCAGATTATTCCCCTTCAGAGTTTGTGGATGCCTTTCTTGATAGGGATGTTGCAAGGTGTATTACGATTTTTAATGCTTTAAGTGGAGATGTTTCCAATTTGATGTCGATTCTTGGACTTTTGGTGTGGTTTTTTCAGAAGATGAATTACTATTTTTTAATGAAAAGAGATGGTATTTCTTCCCATACAATTAGATCTAAGTTGGGAGTTGGTGATAGGAATTTTAGAAATATTGAGGAGAAATCAAAAAATTTTTCAATTTCAGAGATTGAAAAAATTATATGTGGATTGGGAGAAATTGAAAGAGTGATAAAGAGCGGTTCAAAGATG
>JAMOQF010000192.1 GCA_027064125.1 Acidobacteriota bacterium | reverse complement strand
TGTCCCCATCCATTTTTTAATTTATTTCCAATTTGCCAACCCCAAAAGCCCCTAAAAATTTATGAAAAAATGGTGCCAGACGAAAAAATCTTTCTCTTTATTTCCTATAACCCCATGGTGGGATTATGTGGTGGAATTCGATTATTTTAGCCTGACACCTTTTCATTTCCCCATTTCTTGCCTGACACTTTTTAAAATTTATTCCCAAGTTTAGGTCTGTCCCTACCTACCTTTCCTTTTACTTAATTACATCTTACTTCTTACTTACCCTTGCCTAACACCATTTCTGCCTGACACCTTCCTTAATCTCCCTTTTTAGGTCTGTCCCCAATTCAGTATTAAAATTTAAATCTTGCCTGACACCAAATAAAACACATTCTCTTTTATAAGTCCCTTATTTTGGGATGTCCACAATTACAACTTAAGCCACCCTTTTCTAAAGTAGGCTCAACACATAAACCGAAAAAATTAATCCTTTACAACCTGCTGGATTATTATTCCAATTAAAATCAACCCCAAACCAATTACTGTAGACAAGAAGATTTTCTCACCAACTATAAAATAGATAAAAATCAAAGATAAAAAGGGAGAAAGATAAATTAAATTGCTTATTTTTGCAGTGTTTTTGGCGTATTTTAGTGCCTTTCCCCAGAATAAAAAGGTAATCCCCATTTCAAAACACCCTACATAAATTGCAGCAAAAATCCCAGTTAAAGAGGGTATCTTAAATTCTTTTCCAGTTAAAATAAAAAACAATACTATAAAAATAAAACCCGTTAAAAAATTAAAGAAAAGTTTTAATATATCACCCCTTTTATCTCTTTTATTTAAAATCCAGTAAGTAGCCCATAAAAAAGCGGATAAAAAAGCAAGCAAAATTCCAATTACATTAAACTGAAATCCCCCAAAAATATTACCTCTAACAGATATTAAAAACACCCCCAAAAAACTTATAACTATGGCAGTAATTCTGACAAAGGTAATTTTTTCTCTTAAAAAAAAGGATGAAAGTACCACAAGGGCAATGGGCCAGGTATAATTTATCGGCTGGGCAATCTGGGCGGGAAGAAGTGAATATGACTTAAAAAGCACCATATAATATAAAAAAGGATTTATAAATCCCATGGCAAGCGATTTTTTGAAATTTAAACCTAAATTGGAAACTCTTCCTTCAAAAAAGGAAAAAACAAAAAGTAAGAGAGTTGCAGTGAATGAAGATATAAAAAGCAAAGTCAGAAAATCCATGTATTTTAGTGCAATTTTAAAGGCAGAGGCAACAGTTGACCACAAAAAAACGGAAATCAAGGCATAAATTAAAGATTTTCTTTCCTCTAACATTCTTTATAAACTAAATTAACTTTACATGATTGAGAGAAGGTAAAATTTTTCTCTTTTCAATGAGATATTCAAAATCCAATCTGGCAAAAATGACAGAATCCATATCTGGGGAAGTTGCAAGAACATTCCCCCAGGGATCAATTATCATTGATCTACCATTATTTACTATCTTATCAGAAGATTTTCCCCAAAGTGCAGGTGCTATTACATATGACAGATTTTCAATTGCCCTTGCCCTTAAAAGTATCTCCCAATGATCCCTTCCAGTTCTCATGGTAAATGCAGAAGGTATCAAAAAAACATTTACTCCCATTTTCACAAGTTTTCTAAATATTTCTGGAAACCTCAAGTCATAGCAAATTGTCATCCCAAAGGTAAAACCCCCAAATTTAACTGTGGTAAGTTCTTCACCACCTTCAAAATGATTTGATTCAAAAAACCCTCTATTTCCATCAAGCAAAACATCGAAAAGGTGTACTTTCCTATATATACCAACTATTTCTCCCCTATCATCTATAAACAACGATGTGTTAAAAAACTTTTCATATCCATCCCTTTTTTCAATAAAGGAGCCCACCAGAACAGCCACTGAAAACTTCCTGGCAAAACTTCTTAAATTTAAAACGAGTTCCCCATCAAGGGTGTGATATTTAAAGGGAATATCTTTTTTAACCCTGACAAAGGAAAAATTTTCAGGAAGGGTTATAAGTTTTGCCCCTTCAGTAACCGCAATTTTCATTAATTCAAAAACTTTTTTGAGATTCTTTTTATAATCTGAATCCACGCAAACCTGAATAGCAGCAACCTTCACCTTATTTTGCCACCTTGAAAAAAACTCCCCTTTCCCCCATAAGGGTTAATACCTTCCCGTCCTTTTCCAAAACGTCAAGATATTTATTTATCTCGGAAACATTTAACTTTGTAATGGATATTAAATCTTCAATTGTGCATGGTCTTCTTTTAATGGTTGAATAAATTAAATTCTCAATATCTCCACTATAAGAAGGTATTTCCCTTCTATCCCTGAATTTAGATATAATTTCAACATTTTCAAATCCCAGAAAACTTACTATCTCAAAGAGTCTCTTCTTAGAAGCAGGTTTTAATCCCTCAACTGCTCCCGGTCTATCAAGGGTATTTAATTGAATTTTATGGGGCTTAATCTTTAAAATGGTATCCTTTAAAGAAAGGAGATCCTCCTCACCATCATTTACACCTTCAAGAATGAAAACTTCAAGCCACATTTCCACATTGGTTTCCTCTCTAAATTTTATAAGGCCTTCAATTATCAAATCTGGGGAAATACCATCGTGGGGCCTGTTAATTTTATTCATGGTGACTTCCCTTGCAGCATCAAGTGAAGGAAGGATAAGGTCCAGACCTGAAAGTTCATTCCTCAATTTTTTATCCCATAAAAAGGTGGAATTTGTGAGAAGGGCAATTTTTACAGGATAATTTTTCTTTAAAAAATCAATAACTTTCCCAATTTTTGAATTTAAAGTTGGCTCTCCAGAGCCAGAAAAGGTGCAGTAATCAGGCAGTGGATTTTCATCAAAGTATTTCTTTAACTCATCCTTTACAATTTCCAATTTTACATATTCATCCCTTTTAAAGATTAGATCCGTTGTGGGCCCACACTCACAATAGATACAATCCATAGAACAAAACTTATAGGGGACAAGATCTATCCCCAGTGAAATTCCAAGCCTTCTGGATGGAACAGGTCCAAAAAGTGTTTTAAACATATCTACACCAAAAACATATTCTGAAGGGCAATTTTAGAATACTTTCTAACTTCTTCAGAGACAACTATTTCATTATAGACAACGTCTTCTTTCAACCCTTTAAGCACATTCAATAAATCCACATCCCTGATCTTAGACATTGTCCTACATACGGTATTAAAATTGGAAAGGATTTCAATATTTTTATCAGGATTATTTCTTGCAAGTCTCATTACAAGATTTTTTTCTGTACCTATAGCCCAGAAAGTACCAGACTCCGCCTCCTCAACTGTTTTAATTATTTTTTCTGTAGAGCCGTAATAATCTGCCATCTTAAACACCTCAAAGGAACATTCAGGATGAACAATTATCTTGTAAGGATTATCCATTTTTCTAAAGTGAATTACGTGTGTTGGTTGAAACATCTGGTGTACCCAACAATGTCCTCCCCACAGAATTACCTTTAACCTATCCTTTTCCCCACTAAAAATCAATCCCTTTTTCCTATCCCACATTGCCATCTCATTTAAAGAAATCCCCATTTTATAAGAAGTATTCCTTCCAAGATGCTGATCGGGAAGGAAAAAAACGATATCACCCCTTTCAAGTGCCTTTTCTAAAACTTTATCTGCATTTGAGGAAGTACAGACATATCCATTTTCCTTTCCCACAAATGCCTTTACATCTGCCGTGGAATTTATATAAGTGATGGGAACGATTTTTTTATCCCTAAAATAATCCTTCAAATGGGAAAATGACTCTAAAACTTCATTTATTGGCGCCTTATCAGCCATGGGACAACCAGCCTCAAGATTGGGCAAAATAACCTTCTGCCTTCCACCAGAGAGAATGGCAGCAGTTTCTGCCATAAAATGAACACCGCAAAAAATTATATATTTTGCATTACTCTGTGAGATTGCAAGCTGTGCTAATTTTAAAGAATCCCCGGTAAAATCGCCATGAATATATACTTCATCCCTCTGATAGTGATGCGCAAGAATTACAACTTCATCCCCCAAAAATTCCTTTAATTCTCTGATATTTTTTGATATTTCCTGATCTATCAAAATAAAACCTACTATTTTTTGGAAGTAACTTTAGCCAGATAGGCCTCTCTTTTTCTAATTCTGGTTAATTTTCTTCTAAGTCTTTTAACTTTATTTCTTACTTCCTTTAACTTATCAAGATCGTGCTCCTCTTTGGATAAGATCTCCTTTTTCTCTTTTATTAGTTTTTTCATCTCTTCTTTATATTTTTTCTTCTGTTCTTCAAGTTCCTTTATTTCCTCAGAGTCAAGTTTTTCTTCCTCAAGTTCATTTCTCTTTTTCAAAGCCTCAGCAATAACTTCCACCAGATGATCCTTATCCATGGCATGAGCGCCCTGAATTTCAGGAAATTCCCCTGCCATCTCTCTTAGTTTTTTAGCAGTCATCTTCTTTAAATCACTTATTCTTGTCAACTTTCCCCTCCTCCATTTTTCTTTTTAAAAAAGCAAATTTTACTATTCAAGAAAAGAATTGGCAATAATTTTATGTAAAAAATATAAAAGTTAACGTAATTTTATAAAAAAATTATATTAAATTTCCGTCAACCCCCTTATTTCTTCTCTAAATGTGGAATTTGTGTAAAATGTTGCAGAATTACTATCCCATTTTACTTCCTCACGACTATCCTGACGAATATATCCTTTTAATAACAAAGAGTGGATTCTCAATTTAACTTCAATTTCAGGATATTCTATATTTTCAATGATCTTTTTCATTTCCAATCTGTGTGGACTTTTCAAAAGTAATTTAAGGATTAAAATATCAAGATTGTCTAAATCATACTTCTCAGAGATGGATAAACTTCTGAAATTTGAATACACCATCCTGCCATTTTTAAACACAATGAGTTCACCAGGTCTAAAACCTTCCCAATTTTCATCTGTTAAAGGTCAAGCGGCGACAATATAACCAATTTGATTTGGATATTTTTTTTCAGCGAAGTTAATTTCCCAATCTTCATCCAGCAATTTTACTACACCATATGGAGGTATTCTCTCAGTGAAATAGAGTCCGTTATATCCCCCTTTATCAAAGTAACAAAACAAAAATTCCCCATCTGAAAAAATGCAATTAAAATTTCCATATCCATTTACATTTTTAAGTAGATCCAAAAGCCAATCAAAATCATCTTTCTCCAATTTAAATTATCCCTTTCCTCGATCAAACCAAGTAAATGACAGAAGGCATACTCAGAATCGGTTTTACCAATGGGTTTAAATCTTCCAGGTTTCAAATTTTCATAATTATGTAGTGTACCATTATGGGCAAATACATATTCCTTTACTTTTTTAAGATCAGGTCTGTCCCTATTTTCCTCAGATGCATTCCAGAAGGTTTATAAGGGGGTAAGGGGAATAATAATCTTAGTTGTTAGTTTCTGCCAGAAAAATTTTTAAATCTTGCCAGTTTTGTTTTCTTGCCTGCCTACCTCAAATACACACTAAAGGCTTATAGGGAAGAAAAAGAATTTTGCTTAAATCATTTGGTTTCTGGTAAAAGATTTTATCTTTAACAAGATTTCTATTTTTTCTCCTGTTTCCTCCCCTAAATGCCTCCCAAAAAGGTTTACAGAAGGATAAAAGGAAGATGCTTAATCATTGGTTTTTGCCAGAGGATTTTCTTCTTGCCAGAATTTTATTTATTTTTTACTTGCCCATCTAAATGTCCACCTTACTAACTTATAGAAGGGTAAAGGGTAAATCTTAGTTGTTTGTCCCTGCTAAAAGCTTTTTAAATCCTGCCGATTTCAGGTTTATTCTTTTTCTTGCCCCCATAAATGCCACCTAAATTCTTGCCTGAGACATTTCTAAAATTTAGGTCTGTCCCCTTTTCCTTCCTGAATACTTCCTACCTAAATGCCTTCCTAAAAACTTATAGGCTTATAGGATAAAAAAGAGATTTTCTTTAATCATTGGTTTTTGCTAAAAGATTTTACTTTTGCCAGAATTAAGTTTTTTCTCTTATTTGCCTGCCCTAAAAGCCATTTAAAAATTTACGAAAATAAACAGATCCAGACAAAAAAGAAAAAATCTTTATCTTTCTTTCCTATAAACCAATGGTGGGGATTGTGTGGAGGTTATTTTTGCCTGACATTTTT
>JAMOQF010000191.1 GCA_027064125.1 Acidobacteriota bacterium | reverse complement strand
TTTTAAGTTCCTCATTTTTATCCTTTAATTCTTTAGTTCTTTTATTTACCTTTTCTTCCAGATTTTCATTTAGTTCCTTTAATCTGTTTGAATACTCCTTTTGTTTTTCAAGTGAAGAAACAAGTTCAAGATAAAGAGATTTAATTCTGCTATGCATATTGGAAAAGGAAATGATAAACCTTTCAATTACATCTAAATAATAACTTTTAACCTTGAGATTAAAATCCTTTTTGGGATCCTCAGATATTTCCTGAAACTTTTTCAATATTTTATCAAAGGGCTTTAAAATCAAATTTCCTGAAAGAAAGGAAATCAAAATGGAAAGGGAAAGAAAAAATATGGCAAATAGAAAATACTTAAAAATAAAAATGGATTCCTCATTTAAAAGTTTCTCTTCGCTGTATGCACTACAATAAATTATTGGTAAAATGTTATCCTGCTGGCAAATCTTCACAATCTTTTTTTCTCTAATAACAACTGGATTTGTGGTAAAAAGAACCCTACCCCCTTTATCTGTTATAAAGGAATTTCTAAAATAAAACCTCCTTGAAACTTCCTTTAATATTTTTAAAAGATTTATACAAAATGTATATCTCATTCCCCCAATTTCATTTTTTCTTAAAAAAAGATATCCATTAAAAACTAAAAACTCCAAATTTTTTTCCTTTAGAAATGAAAGTTTTTTATCCGGAATTAAAATCTCCTTTCCATTTGAGAGCGGAATAATTTCCTTTTTATTTGAAAAAACATTTTCCACTATCAAAAACAAAATATCTTTCTTCATTTCCTTAAAATTATTTAGATAACCCATATTATCTGAATTATACAACATTAATATGGTATCAATTTCCTTCTTAATTCCTTCAAAATAAAAGTAAAAGCCTTTTTCAAATCTATATATTTCATTTTTACAAAACTTTACCTTTTCCATTTTTAAATCTTTTATTTCCTTTGAAATATACAATTTCATAAAGACAAAAACTGATATGGTGGATATAACGATGCTAAAATATATTAAAAAATTTTTTAAGTTAAGCCTTGCCACATTTTCCCCTTTGTCCAAAAAGGAAAAGGGAAATACCAAAATTAACTGTAAGAGGGATAGAAAAAACCTAAAGAAAAATAAATTTAAGGTGATATACACAGAAAGATCTTTATAAAAACAAAAATAGGAAAGCCATATTACCGGTGCAAAAACTAACCAGAAGAGGAAAAAAGAATATAAAAAATTTCTGTTTCTCCTGTATATAAAAATTATTGTTACCCATTCAAAAAAGAGAAAAAGAGAAAAGAAAAAATTTAATTTTAAAATAAAATATATAATTCCAAATAACACCACAAAAAAGGAGAAGAGTGGTTCCAGAAGAACAATGGAAAGATATATGAAAAATTCTCCTGTATTTAATTTAAATTCACCCAAAAAATTGTAATTTATTGAGAAAAATACTATACTAAGAAACCCAAGTGAAACGGAAAGCAAAAAATTCTTTAGATAAAAATTTTTTTTCATATGGCTAAATATATCTTTTAAATATACAATGTTTATTTTATCATAAATATTCAACTTTTAGATTAAAAAAGAGGTTATAAATGAATCAAATATATGAAAAGGTGTTAATTGCCCTTGACATGGAAGACAAAAATATGGAACTGCTGGTTAAAAAGGCTATTTTCATATGTGAACTCATAAATCCAAAGGAAACATATATAGTATACGTGAATTCTCCACTTGCAGGAACTCCTTCTCTTGTTGCAGGATCAATTCATGAAAAAAGAGAAGATGTTATGGATCTTGAGATGAAGGTTAAAAAAGTTGTTCCTGAAGAGTTATTCCATAAATTTAATACCACCTTCATAGTTAACACTGGAGATCCATCTGAAGAAGTTGTAAAATTAACAGAAGAGTTAAACATTGACTTAGTAATAATAGGTAAAAAAGTTAGAAGTGGATTTGAATCTTTCTTTCATCTAAAGGTTGAACATAAGATATTAAAAAATGTAAAATGTGATGTATTTTCACTGGATCTTACCAATAAGTCATGAATAGCTGGGAATTTATTTTAGAAGCATTAAGGAAAAAACTCTCACCTGATATTTTTGAAACGTGGTTTTCAAGTAGTAAATTTATATTTGAAGATAATTCAAGAATTGTAGTCACCCTTCCAAATGTATATTTCAGAGAGTGGATTGAAGATAAATATCTAAAACTTATAGATGAAATCCTCAAGGAAAACAAAATAAGTAAAAAAATTGAATTCTTAATAGAATCTGATCTTCTCCAATTTGTCAAAATGACAAGTAATAAAAATTTAGATAGCGATAAAAATGAATTTATAAGTACAAGTTATTTTGAAAATTCAAACACCACTGAAAATGGAATAAAAAATAGCAATTTTCACAAATTATACACTTTTGACACCTTTGTGATAGGAGAATCCAATAAACTTGCATATGCCGCAGCCAAAGCCGTCGCAGAAAATCCAAGCACAAAATACAATCCACTTTTCATTTATGGTGACTCTGGTCTTGGGAAAACTCACCTACTACATGCAATTGGGAATGAAATAAAAAGAAGAAATCCATTTTTAAAGGTTATTTTAATATCAACTGAAAGTTTTTTAAATGAATTAATAGCATCAATAAGATATAAAACCACAATACAATTCAGAGAAAAATATAGGAGCGTTGATGTATTGCTTGTGGACGATATACAATTTCTATCAGGTAAAGATCAAACACAGGAAGAATTTTATCATACTTTTAATACCCTATATGATTCTCAGAATCAAATTGTTTTAACAAGTGATAGACCCCCATCAGAAATAGAAAACATAGAAAAAAGATTAATATCCAGGTTTAATTGGGGAATTGTCGCTGATATAAAACCTCCAAACCTTGAAACTAAAGTGGCTATTTTACAAAAAAAAGCAGAACTCATGGGTGAACATGTCCCAAGGGAAGTATTACTGTATATTGCTGAAAACTTTAAGTCTAATGTAAGAGAACTTGAAGGTGCACTTAAAAAAGTAACCGCAATAGCCTCTTTAAGAGGTATTATTCCCACAGTTGAGGTGGCAAAGGAAGCCCTTTCAAATATAATCCCGTCTGAAAGAAAAATAATAACAATTCAAAAAATTCAAAAGGTAGTTGCAGATTATTTCAAAATGAAGGTTAGTGAATTAAATTCAAAAACAAATGCAAGAAACATTACTGAACCAAGACAGATAGCAATGTATTTATGTAAAAAATTAACTGATTATTCGCTACCAAAAATAGGAAAAGGTTTTGGTGGAAAACACCATTCCACAGTATTACATTCCATCCAAAAAGTTGAAGAAAAAATGGAGAGTGATCCGTCCTTCAAGAATTTAGTTGAAAAAATAGAATCCCTAATTAAATAATCTATAACCTGTGGAAAAACTGTTAATCTTTTTGACTTAAAAAGTTTTCCACAAAAAAATAAAATTTTTTAACAAGTTTATTAACAACTTTCAAAACTACACATGTGGCAAAGAAAAAAGAACTACTTAAGTTTTTAACAGAAAAATTGCCTCACTATTACTCTTACTATCCTAAACTGTAATTTAATTATGTAACAATAATAGTAATATAATTCTACGAAGAAATCTGTTCTTTTTTACTAATTCCTTTTCTTAACCAATTTTTAGCAAGAAGTAACAGAATAGGAGAAGAAACGGCTATAAGCCCATATATAAACCACATTACCTGGGTATGTTTGGGACCTTCAATGGGACAGAATTTCATTAAAAACCATCCTGAATACAAAGAGGTTATTATCTTGGTTAAAAACCATGGAAATTGTGCAACTCCCATGTATTCTCCAGTTCTTCCAGGAGGTGCAATTTCTGCTGCATACTGAAGAAATCTCGGTTGCCACATTGCTTCTCCTATGGACATTATAATAATGTATGCCAGAAATGTAGGGATATATGGTCCCAGAGCAAGTAAAAATGTTGGTAAAGACATTACAAAAGTTCCCAAAATCATCATCTTTAAAATATCTGATTTTGATGTAAGGGCAGCCACAAGGGGAGTTAAAATAAATATGAGTATGGGATTTAAATTTACGAATGTTTCGAGATAACTCTTTCCTATTGGTCCAAGTGCCCTATCCACATACTGAGGTAGTGTAAGCCAGTTGTGTGCAAAGAGTGTTTGAACTGGAATTAATGCAAAGATAAAAAAAGCAAATCTTTTATCTCTTAGTGGATGTTCCTCTAAATATTCTCTAAAACTTCTTTTCCTTGGTTTTTTACTTTCCTCTTCTTTTTTTATATCTTCTTCACTTTTGCCATTTTTTATATCCTTTTTTCTTTTTTCTTCAAGTGCCATCCTGATTGTCTTTTTATTTACGAAAATTAAAAGTACTATTATTCCTAAAAAAGTACACAGCACATAAAACCAGAATACTCCAAGAATTCCATAATGTATTTCTGGATTTATATTAACTCCCATTGATTTCAATCTATTTATTGCAAAATTTTTATACCAGTGTCTTATGGGAGGTGAAACAATTGCAGGTAAAAACCCCCCTAAATTCATAACTCCATAAAGTACCGCATAACCCATGGCAGATGTTTTCTCATCGGTGAATTCTTTTACCGCCGAATATGCTGCCGGTTGGTACATACCATATCCAATTACCACAAAGAAAAGACCTAAAAGTGAAGTTACAAACAACATTGAGTGGATTCCTTTTCCCCATGGAAATATAAATGGTCCCCCGGTAAAAATGAGCCTCCCGAGAAACATGGAAATCATAGCAAAGAGTAAAGCTTTTCTTATGCCTATCTTATCGCTGACGCCTCCCAAAAATAACATCGAAAGTGTAATTCCACCAGTAAACGCCCCCACCATCCATCCAGCAACTTTATCGTTTAATCCAACATAATCATTGAAAAATATTGCTAAAAAGGTAAGTATTCCGAAATAAACCATTCCCTCTATCATGTAGGAGATATTTACACCCCAAAGAACCTTTGGAACCTTAAGAAAATCCGCAAAAGGTTGAATTATTTTTTTAAATGGAGATATTTCTTCTACATTATTTTCTTTTTCATCTTTCATTTTTCATATCCTCCAAAATTTTTTTTAGTTTTTTATCCATCAAAGTTACCGTTGATATGGCACACATTCCCTCTTCTCTACCTAAGAAACCCATTTTTTCTGTGGTGGTTGCTTTAATGGAGATACTACTCTTTTTTAACTTCATTATTTTTGACAGGTTTTCCACGATATCATTTTTATATTTTGATATTTTAGGCTTTTCAGAAATTATTGTTACATCTACATTTAAAATTTCATAACCTTTTTTGTCAACTAATTCTAAAATCTCTAATAAGAAGTAGGTACTTTCTCTGTCCTTCCATTTATTATCACTATCTGGAAAGAAATCTCCTATGTCTCCCTTTCCCAGTGCCCCAAGTAGTGAGTCACAAATTGAGTGAATCAAAACATCGGCGTCAGAATGTCCCTCCAAACCAAAATCCTCTTTTAACTCTAAGCCACCCAGGAATAATTTTCTTTTCCTATTAAATTTATGAAAGTCTATTCCATTTCCTGTTCTTATCATCTTTAAGTAACTACTTTATTTATTTTTCCAAAAATCATCTTACCAGCAGTTGTTTGAAGAACGCTTGTGACATTTATTAAGACCGTTTTACCTATGAGGTTCTTTGCTTCATCCACTACAACCATTGTTCCATCGTCAAGGTATGCCACTCCCTGATTTTCCTCTTTACCCTCTTTTAAAATAAAAACCTTTAAAGTTTCTCCCGGTAGTACGACAGGTCTTAAGGAGTTAGCAAGGTCATTTATATTTAAAACTTTAACTCCTCTTAGTTGAGCCACTTTATTTAAGTTGAAGTCATTTGTTATTATTTTCCCTTTTATACTCAGGGCAAGTTCTATCAATTTTAGATCTACTTCTGGAATTGATGGAAAATCTTCTTCAGATATTATTACTTCAATGTTTGACATTTTTTGCATTTTATTTAAAATGTCAAGTCCTCTTCTTCCTCTATTTCTTTTTATTGAATCTGAGGAATCTGAAATAAGTTGTAATTCCTTTAATACAAACTGGGGAACAATTAATTTTCCTTCTATAAATCCTGTTTCACATATATCGGCAATTCTACCATCTATTATTACACTTGTGTCAAGTATTTTAGGAAAAATGGTGCTCTCGTTGGAAGAAAATATCTTTTCTAAGA
>JAMOQF010000190.1 GCA_027064125.1 Acidobacteriota bacterium | reverse complement strand
TCCAAAAGGCTTATAGGAAGGTAAAGGGGGAATCTTACTTATTAGTATCTGCCAAAAGATTTTATCTTTAGCAAGGTTTCGTTTTTTTTCTGTTTCCTCCCCCAAAGCCCCCTAAAGGCTGATAGAGGAGAAAAGGGATTTATTTTAATCGTTAATTTTTGCCAGAGGATTTTTTTCTTGCCAGAATTTTATTTGTTTTTTTGTTTGCCTCCCATAAATCCTCCCTAAAGGTTTGTAGAAGATAAGGAGAATTTTCCTTTAATCATTTGGTTTTTCCAGAAGATTTTAAGTGACTGCCAGTATTTGGTTTTTTTTTACTTATCTACCCTAAAAGCCCCTTAAATTTTCTGCCTGACACCTTTTTAAAAGTTTTAAAAGTTCTTTCCCAAATTCTCGAATTCAGGTCTGTCTCTAATTCACTAATCCACATTAAAATTTAAATCCTGCCTGACACTTTCTAAAAAATTTTTCTCCTGAGATTAATTTTAATCACCTTCTTTTGATGGGGAATTTTTCTCCTGACACGGTTAATATTACACTGCCAGTGATTAGCCTTCTTTTTCGAATAATTCCTTCGCCTTTATGAGATCCTGATGACTTCCAAAGCAAACAATAATATCATTTTCTTTTAATATTTCATCACCCTTTGGAAAGATAAAGTTTTCATTTCTTTTTATGAGGACTATGACAAATCTTTCTCCAATATAAGGAATTTCAGAAATTTTGCAATTTTTAAGAGATTTATTTTTGAGTGTAAACTCAACAAATTCTCTGTCGTAGGTGTCCTTTAAAAAGGTATCAAAGATATCAGGCCTTAAAATCAGATTTTCAATGGATATTGCTATATTTTCAACAAGGTTAAGGGGGATTATTCCATGTGCTTTAAAATCTTCACTGTTTTTAGGGTTGTTGTCTCTTGCAATGAGATTTTCTATTCCAAATAATTTTTTCCCCAATTTACAGGCGGCCATATTTATTGAATCCTCTCCAGTTACTGCCACAAGATAGTCCCTATCTGTAGGCTTTACTTTTTTTAAGGCAAATGGTTTTACCCCATCTCCCTTTATAATGTTTAATCCCAGTTTTTTGCATTTGTCGTAAGCGGTTTCTTCTCTATCTATCAGGATATATTTTATTCCTAAATTTTTCAATCTCATGGCAAGTGCCCTACCAATTTTTCCTGCCCCCACAATAATAACTTTGAATTGCTCTTCTTCTTTTTGGTTTTTATAGAGTTTATTAAACGCTATGGGGGAGAATGTGGAGGCTATGATTGCTATTACAATTATTGCCGAATGGATTGCATCTGAAATTATATTTAATGATTTTCCAATTTCTGACGCTGCTATCATCAAACTGAGTTTTGCACTTATTAAAAAGCCACCTGCAAGGGTATTTCTGAATTTGTAAATTGGGATTAGAATTAACGCCGGGAGTATTTTTACCATGAAAGTGGCAATGATCACAAAAATTATGAGTAGTATTACAGTTGGAGAAGAAGCAATTTCCTTAAGTTTAAATGTTGTTCCAACCATTATGAAAAATACTGGAATAAAAAATCCATATCCAAGTGTGTCAAGTTTGTGTGATAGAGAACTACCTTCTTTATAGGTTAGTCCGGAAAGAAGAGCACCAGCAAGAAAGGCTCCAAGTATCACTTCCACTCCCATCCACTGTGAAAGGATAAGAAAAAAGGTCATTATTGCAATTGCCCCTCTTAGTTTTAGTTCAGAGGCGGAGTGTATTAGTGGTGAAAATATCTGTTTAAATATTTTTCCCTTTGAAACCCTTTTGCCAATTTTATAAATTACAAATACAGCGATAAATGGAATGAATATTTTTAATAAATTCTGGAAGGAAAAAGGTGTCCCTTCTATAACATTTGTAAGAAAAAGAGATTCAACACCGAGTAGAAATAGGGTGAGAATGTCATATATTAGTGAAATAACTATAAGGTGTTGTCCATATTTTGTTGAAAGTAAATGTCTTTCCTTAAGTGTTGGAAGAACAATACCAACGGATGTGGTACTTAGGATGAGGGTCATAAATTCTGCATTTTTTATGAGGTTAAATTTTAGAAAAACAAGAGATGTTAAATATGATAGGATAAGGGTTAAGATGAATATTAAAATGCCACTTAAAAGGTTGTTTTTTAATATTTTTTTTACTGTCAATTTTCCTTTTAGTCTTCCGGGAGAGAGATAGGAAAAGTCTATTTCATATCCTGATAGAAACATCAAATAGGAAAATCCAAAGAGATATAAAAAATGTATGTATTTATTTTTCAGGGTAATTATGTCCGGGAAGACATAACCTAAAATCATTCCCACGATAATTTCAATGATAATCCATGGAATTTTGATGAATTTTATCCTATCTGATATTATTGGCACAAAAAAGGCAAAGGAAAAAATTATAAATAGGGGTGTGAAATCTATTAAATGTGACATATTATTTCTTTAAAATATCTTCTAATATTTCTTTTACTATACTTCTTATTTTTTCCTTATCGATTTCAGGAGTTTTTTCTTCAGTTATTGATTTAAATTCACAAAAATTTGAGCAGTCAAATGCTACTCTTTTAATATTTATAAGGTGTTTTGCTGTTATATTATCTGTGGTTATGTTGTTTCCATAAGTTCCACAACCAAGGGTAAGAGATGGAGTAAGAGATGTTGTAAGTCCTATTGCTCCAAGAGAGGCTGGCGTGTTTACGAGAATTCTGAAGGCTGGCTTTTCCAGGCTAAATTTCATGACAATTTCATCATCCCTGGAGTGGATTACCAGTGTATGTCCCATACCACCATTTTTAAGAAGATCCATACATCTTTGGCAACCTTCTTCCCAGTTTGATACTACATAAAAAGCGAGTAGTGGAGATAACTTCTCCCTTGAAAATGGAATTTCTTTTCCCACTTTTTCTTCAAAAGCAATTAAGATTTTACTATTTTTGGGTACATTTAATCCAGCCATCTCAGCTATTGAAGAGGCACTTTTCCCAACTATTTTAGGGTTTATCTTACCATTTTGAAGGATAATTTTTTCCAATTTACTTTTTTCTTCTTCATTTAAGAAATAACAGTTTTCATTTTTAAATTCCTCAACGACTTTTTCATGGATTTCTTTATGTACCACAATTGACTGCTCAGAGGCGCAAATTGTTCCATTGTCAAAAGTTTTGCCGATTATAACACTTTTGACAGCACTTTTTATGTCACAACTTTTATCTAAATAGACAGGTACATTTCCGGGACCAACACCATATGCCGGTTTTCCTGAACCATATGCCGCTCTTACAAGTCCTTCACCACCAGTTGCAAGTATTAAGGCGGTGAGTTCATTTTTCATGAGTTCAGTTGTCCCTTCTATTGTAGGATTTGCCATACAACTTATTATACCTTCGGGGGCTCCGGCTTCAATTGCTGCTTCCTCAAGGATTCTTGCAGTTTCAAAGATTGATCTTTTTGCTGAAGGGTGGGGGGAAAAGACTATGCCATTTCTACCAGCAATCGCAATCAATGCTTTGTAAATAGTCGTACTTGTGGGATTGGTGGATGGAATTATTGCAGCAATGACTCCCATGGGCACTGCAATTTCAATAATTTTGTTTACTTCATCCTTTTTAATTATCCCAATTGTCTTTTGTTTTACTATATCTTCATATACATTTTGGGCTGCAAATTGATTTTTTTTAATTTTATCTTCTATAATTCCAAATCCAGTTTCTTCATGGGCTAATTTTGCAAGGTATTCGGCGTTTTCAAGGGCTTTATCTTTTATATTTTCCAGAATTTTCTGAATGCTTTGGGATGAAAAATTTCTAAATTTTTCCCATGCATTATATGTTTTTTTAAGCAGGTCTCTTGCTTCTTTTATAGATTCAAGGTCTTTATAAATCATATTTTTCTCCGCAAAGTTATTTGTAGATGAACTTAGGATAGGATAAGGTAATACCTTTAAGATTTTTTAATTTAATTTTTATATCTATCTTTTTTCCTTTAAATTCTTCAGGATCAATTTCAATCATATAGGTATTTTCAATTATGAAATTTACATTGTTGCATATTGAGGGTAATATGTTTGCTTTTGAAGGAACAAAATACACCTTTCCCCCTGCAATTTTAGCAAAGGAACAAATAGATTTAAAATATCTACTTTTTTTATCAGAAATGTAGATGAAAAAAGTTTGTATGGGGTTTTTGAAAAAATCCTTTACTTTTTCTTTATTTATTTTATATGTTCCATCTGTAAAAATTATTATGCTTTTTTTTGCATTATTGGAGTATTTGCTTGCAACCTTGGAAAGGGTAATTATACAGTTTTCAAGTGGGTTTAAATTTTTATTTTTTAACGGTGAAATATTTTTGAAATTTTTTTCAAAAACTCCATTAAAAAGCATGTAGGGAAGGAAATTGAAAAACTTTTTTTCAATTTCTATCCTGGATAGTCCCGGTGGTACCAAGATCCTCACTCCCTTAGGGGAGTACAGGTACATATGAAAATTGTCGTCGAAGAGGTAGTTTGAGATGAGACCTTTATTGAACCAGATTATATTTCCAAAGTTTTTTGCAATACCTCCTGTATTTCCCAGGGCTACCATGTAATTTTTGGGCATCCCCTTTAGGAAAATTATTTTTTGGGAAGGATATCTTTTGCCATCTATTTTAATTTCAAAATTCTTAGTTGGAATAGGTGTATTTAAAGGATTATAACTTACAAAAAAAGTGATAATTTTTTTCCCATTTGAAAAGGTAAAAATGGAAAATATAGAAAGGAAGAGAAGAATTAAAATAAAAATTTGTTTTTTCATATTTTCCCCTCAAGTCTTTACAGAGAAATTTTATATTCTGGTTAATGTATTGTCAAACTAAAAGGGAATAAAATATGAATTAATGGTTAATTTTACTCTTCATCTTTTGTGTAGAGAATTCTTCCACAACTTTCACAAAAATATATTTTGTCTGGATTTGATAGGATTTCAATGTAAAGTTGAGGCCTTAATCTTATTCTGCAGGCCTGGCATACTTCATTCTTTATCTCTGCAATGGCAATTCCCCTTTTCTTTATTAGTAGGTTTTCATAGATTTCAATTATCTTTTTGTCCACATTTTCTTTTATTTCATTTTTCTGGGATTTTAATTTTTCAATTTCATTTTCCAAAAATTTTCTTGAATTTTCAATATTTTCCAGTTCTTTTTTAAATTTTTCTTCTTTTTCTTTAAAGACTTCCTTGCTTTCGTGGAGGGAACTTTTTAATTCTTCTAATTTTTCCATATCCTCAAGGGCTTTTTCTTCTATTGTGTCGATTTTATTCTGTATGTCGGAAATTTCTTTTAAAAGTGCTTGATACTCCTTATTGCTTTTTATGTTTCCATAACTTTTGGCTCTTAAATCTGAGATTTTTTCTCTTAGTGAGTCCGCCTCCTTTTCCTTTTTCCTTATCTCAAGTTCTAAATCTTTTATTCTTTTTTCCTTTAAGGCAAAGGTGGAGGAAAGTTCCTTGATGGATTCCTTTACTTTGTTAACTTTGTCGGGAATTTTTTTTAATTCTTTATTTATAGATTGAATTTTAGAATCAATTTCCTGAAGTTTTAAGAGGTTTTCAATGTCTTGATTCACTATTACACCACAATTTTAAAATAGCTGGTGGGCCCACCAGGACTCGAACCTGGGACCGACCGGTTATGAGCCGGTAGCTCTACCAGCTGAGCTATGGGCCCTCTAACTTTCAAAGAAATGGGATTTTATATCACAACTAATTTTTTGTCAATATAATTTTGTAATGGGAAGTAATAAATATTTGGGACTTTTATTTTCCAGAATCTGCAATTGATTTTTGATTAAAGACCCCATTTTTTGCTGAAAAAAGTGAAGGAGATATTTGATTTTAAGAGTTACTTCATATAAAATAAAAAATATAGAGAATTTACCACGGGAGAGGGAGATATGAAGAGGTTATATCTATTTATTTTAACACTTACAATCTCCACACTCTTTCTGAATGTTTATGGGAAAGTAAATAAGGATTTCATTGAATTTGCTGTTCCTATTCAATCAACATATAATACTTGGTCAAATGGCTTTGAGCCGATAAGACCACCCGCTATATATATTGTTAAAGAAAATAAGCCATTAAAAAATTCTGATTATTATCAATTCTTAACTTCATGTTTAGAAAATGGAGCATTTCCATGGAAAAGAAGTATAAAAGTATTTTATAACAGATTAACACCTTCCAACATAGGTAATTATGCGCTGATTGACCTTAAGAGGTTTTTAAAGGCAAAGGGGGATGGGAATGTGGGAAGTGTTTATTTAGATAATAGGGAGATTGAAGCATATACAGATAAAAGAGA
>JAMOQF010000189.1 GCA_027064125.1 Acidobacteriota bacterium | reverse complement strand
AAGGAAAAAAAGCCCTAAAAGAAATGGAAGAAAAAGGAGCAATACTCATAAAGAGAAAGGATTTTTTTAAGAGGTTTAAAATATGAAAATAGCCCTTGCCCAGATAAACACCATCATTGGGGATTTTGAGAACAACCTCAAAAAGGTAATAAACTTTACAAAAAAAGCTGAAGAAAGCGGAGCAGACATAATTATATTTCCTGAACTTACCTTTTCTGGGTATCCCCCAAGGGATCTTCTTGAAAAAAAGAGTTTCATTGAAAAGAATATTGAGATTTTGCACAAATATAGAAAATCGGTAGGTGAAATTGGAGCAGTTGTAGGGTTTATCTCCTGGAATAAAAATAGCATAGGAAAACCAATAATGAATTCAGGGGCCTTTATACATAGAGGCAAAATAAAAAAAATATTTCACAAATGTCTTCTTCCCACCTATGATGTATTTGATGAGGCAAGGTATTTTGAGCCAGATAAAAAGGCACAGGGACTCATTTCATTTAAGGGGAAAAAATTGGGCCTTACAATTTGTGAGGATTTCTGGAATGAACCCGAAATTTTTTCCCACAGACTTTACAATTACGATCCAGTGGAGGATTTAGCAAACAGGGGAGCAGAAATTTTCATATCCATAATGGCATCTCCTTATAATGTGGGGAAGGTAGTCTTTAGGAAAAAAATATACCAAACAGTGGCCAAAAAATTTGGAATTCCCATTGCAGTGGTAAATTTAGTTGGGGGAAATGACGACATCCTCTTTGATGGAAATTCCTTCTCTGTAGATGCAAATGGCAAAATTTTCTCAAATGGAAAAGATTTTGAAGAAGATCTAATTATTGTTGATTTTGATTTAAAAAAGGAAATAAAAAGGGAAACTTCAAAAAGTGAAGAAGAAGAAATCTTAAAGGCTCTCACAATGGGAACAAGGGACTACTCCCATAAATGTGGATTTAAAAGTGCGGTAATTGGCTTAAGTGGGGGAATAGATTCAGCCCTCACCGCAAAAATAGCTGCAGATGCCCTTGGAAGTGAAAACATTTTGGGGATACTTATGCCATCTATGTACAGTTCAGAGGGCTCTATTTCAGATTCAATTAAACTTGCAAAAAATATTGGGATAAAAACTGAAACCGTACCCATAAAGGATATCTACTATAAATATCTTGAAGTACTATCGCCCCATTTTAAGGGAAGGAAAGAAGATAAAACTGAAGAAAACCTTCAGGCAAGAATAAGGGGAAACATACTCATGTCCTTTTCAAATAAATTTGGCCATCTGGTTCTAAGTACGGGAAATAAATCTGAACTTGCAGTGGGATATAGCACACTTTACGGTGACATGTGTGGCGGACTTGCAGTTATATCCGATTTATTAAAAACAAGAGTATACAAAGTCGCAAATTTCATAAACAGGGAAGTTGAAATCATACCAGTGGAAATTATTGAAAAACCCCCATCGGCAGAACTCCGTCCCGGACAGAAGGATCAGGATGAACTTCCACCATATGAAGTACTTGATCCAATCCTCTCTTACTACATTGAGGAACTTCTATCTCCTGCTGAAATAATAGAAAAAGGGTATCCAGAAGAAATTGTGAAAAAAGTAACGGTAATGGTTGACAAAAATGAGTATAAGAGAAGACAGGCGCCCCCGGGACTTAGAATAACCTCAAAGGCTTTTGGATATGGTAGAAGACTTCCCATTGTCCAAAAATTTTTCTTAAATGAAGGAAAGTAGTGCTTGAGATAAAAAACTTAAATGTATCCTTTAAAAAGGGAAATAAAAAAATAAGGGTTATAAATGATCTTTCCCTCAATATCCCTGAAAACAATATTGTGGGGCTTGTGGGAGAAAGTGGTTCAGGGAAAAGTACCATAGCAAAAGCCATTATAGGTGTTATAAATTACAGTGGAAAAATAATTTTTCGTGGGGAAAAAATTGAAAATAGAGATTTAAATTTTTATAAAAATATCCAGATGATCTTTCAAAACTCATATGGTTCTTTAAACCCAAGGTTGTCCATAAAAAAAATCTTAGAAGAGCCAATACTCAACTTCAAGATTGTTTCAAGGAAAGCCATCCCAAATTTTATAAAAAATTTAATGAAAGAGGTTGGCCTTAAAGAAGACATTGTACAAAGAACACCGGAAGAACTCAGTGGAGGTCAACTTCAAAGAATAGCGATAGCAAGGGCAATTTCTGTAAATCCCAAAATTTTAATTGCAGATGAGCCCATGAGTGGATTGGACATGAGCATAAAGGCACAGATAGTAAATCTCTTTATGAAACTTCACGGAGAAAAAAACTTTTCCATTTTACTCATATCTCACGATTTAAATTTAATTGGATTTCTTTCTGATTATATATACGTAATTTTTAAAGGGGAAATTGTTGAAAGAGGAAAAAGGGAAGAAATATTACTCAATAAAAAACACCCCTATACCAGATTACTTTTTGAATCCTCTCCCTCAACATGGAAAGGGAAAGAGAGTATTGGAAAAGTTGATATAAATATTAAAAGAAAGACCACTTCAAACTGTCCCTTTGCAACCATATGTGAAAATTTTTCAAAAAAATGTGAAAGAGAAAATATTGAAGAAAGAAAAATTTCATCCACCCATTTCGTGAGATGCATTAAAACTATTTGAAAAAAATATACACATAAATTATGATATTTGCATAGCGTTTTGAGGAAAATTATATGCAAGAGGATTTAAACTTCATAAAAAGAGTTGAAACATTTATAGTTGATACAGAAGATGTTTTTAATTTGATGGAACTCTACGCACTAAGGATTAAGTCAAACCCAAAAAATAGAGACTACTACGAAGCCTTTTCCATCCAATGTGGAGAGTGTCTGCTATCTGCAAAAAAACTTGAAATCACTCCAATCATAGCGTCCTTAGAGGAAATCCATAAACTATTTAAAATAGTTATGGAAAAGGGGATCCCCCTTTCCACTAAGGAGATGGATGTGATTCTTGAAGAAATTCAAGATCTATACAATATAGTAAGATGGCAGTTTAAAAATAAGGATATATCTTCAGATTTCTTCTCAAAAAACCTTCCCTTAATAAAAAATTTTGTAAGGCGCTATTCTCTTGCCCGTAAGGAGGCACAATCTGAACTTAACAAAGCTGGAATGCTCGGTGAGGATCCTTTTGATGAATTGGGAGGATTTGATAGTTTTGTAAATGGATTTTTAAATGAACTTGATGATGTATTTGATGATATTATTGTAAAGGATAAAGTCAAAACAAATGAAAAAGAGGAAAAATTAAAATTAAGTGAAGATGAAGAAAAGGAAGTTGAAAAACTATTTTTAAGTATTTCCGGTGCTTACCTAAAACCGGTTAAAGACTTCATAAGTGAACTGAAAAATGGTACAGTTTCCAAGGACTGGATTGATATATGTTTAAGTTCTTTGAAATTGATAGAAGATGCCGGGACTAAAATGAGTTATGACAAGGTGGTGAATATAATCAATAGATTTAAAAGACTTATGCTACTTGCAAAAGGAAGAGATGCCAAATACATATCCCATGGCATAAGGGCGCAACTTTTAAAAGAATATGCCAATCTTTCTCTACTACTTCCCGAAGTGTTTGCACTCTCTGAAAAACACGCCACCAAGGGAACCAGAAAGGATTCCATAATAGTAACCTCTTTACTAAAAATGATACCCGGCGTGGGCCCGGTAACCAGAAATAAATTAATTCTTGCAGGAATGAATACCCTGGATAAATTCTACATGGCAACTCCAAAGGACTTAATGCTTGTAAGTGGTATAAGATTTGAACAGGCAAAGGCCATTGTGGATAAATTTCAGGAATATAAGAAATCTCTAAGAGTAAAAACAAACATGTTAAACCAGAGGGAAGTTTCCTTAGTAAAACTTGCCACAGAACTTGAAAATCTCAAATCTGTTCACCTAAAATGTAAAGAAGCAACAAGAAAAGCCCTCTATTCCTTTGAATATGAATCACTAAAAAATAAATTAAAACTTAAAAGACAAAAAGTGATGTGGGAGATAAATATAATACTTGCAGAACTTGACGAAATAAAAATGCTTGAAGAGTTTAAGAGAATGATTTATGACAGAAGAATAGATCGCCTTGAAGAGTTTCTGGAAATAGAATTCAAAAAACTGGGGAAAGAGAGGGGAAATTAATTCCCCTACTCAATCTTTAAAATCCAACCTTCAAAAGGTGGCTCCTTCTCGCCATATTGAATATCCTGCAATTCCTTATAGAGTCTTTCTGCAATTTTGCCAGGTTTATCCCCAAATTTTACACTGGTTATATTTTCTCCAGTTTCTTCATAATGAAGGTATTTTATCTCTCCAACAGGTGCAATACTTGCTGCAGTTCCAAGCCCAAAGCACTCTGTAACACTTCCATTCTGTGCTCCCTCCATAATTTCATGTATTGAAATTTCTCTTTCAGAAACCTTAAATCCCAACTTTTTGCCCATCTCAAGAACAGACTTCCTTGTAATTCCATGCAGGATGGAACCATCTAAACGTGGAGTGGTGATAACATCGTTAATAACAAATGCAATATTCATGGCTCCAACTTCTTCAATAAATTTCTTATTATATGCATCAAGCCACAGGACCTCTGCACAACCATAATTTTTTGCAAGTTTCTTCGCCTTTAAACTTGCGGCATAATTTCCTCCAGTTTTTGCCTCACCAACCCCACCGGGGACTGCCCTCACATACTTATCTGTTGCAAGGAGGGTTATGGGTTTAAATCCCTCCTTAAAATATGGGCCTGAAGGGCTCAAAATGACAAAAAAGATATATTCTTTTGAGGGTCTCACACCAAGTCCCTTTTCAGTTGCTATCATCGTTGGCCTTATATACAAAGAAGCCCCTCTCTTATCTGGAACCCAATCCTTTTCAAGTTTAACAAGTTCCACAATTGCTTCCAACATATCCTCTTCTTTCATAGTGGGCATACTCATTCTTTCAGCAGATCTATTCATTCTCTTTACATTTTCCCATGGTCTGAAAAGCAAAATATCTCCATTTTTAGATCGAAAAGCCTTTAAACCCTCAAAGATTTCCTGTCCATAGTGAAGGACAAGAGTTGCTGGATCAAAGACAAAATCCTCATATTTCTTTATCTTTGCATCGTGCCAGCCCTTATCCTCAGTCCACTTCACAACAAACATCCTATCCGTAAAGTAATTGCCAAAACCAAGGGAATCTGGATCCTTTAAAATATCCTTACTTTTCATATTTTCTTTTTCAATTGGAAGAATTTCTATATCCATATTAAACTCCTTTTTAAAAATCTTCTTAAGTTATATTTTATAAGATAAAAACCTTTAAAAAAAAATAAAAATTTAATAAAATTGGTAAGACCGATTTAATTTTAAGGAGATTCCTAAATGAGAAATAGGCTTTTGCCATATTCGGTAAGGCATCCTTTCAGGGCATTCAGAAGAAAATTCCCAAATGCGTATTTTATATTTAAAATAATTTCTCCAGCAGTTTTAACTTTATTTATTGTTCTACTGATAGTTAGTGGAGCCATATTCTACTCAATAATATTTCCCCAAAAAGCCCCAGAATACATTGATCCAGGTACATACAAACTCTATGCCTTTGATTTTATATGGGACGGGGCAAATGGCGATACAATGCATGGATGGTATATAAGGGGAAGCAATGATGCACCACTTATAGCGCTATGCCATGGGTATGAAACCAATAGAACTGAAGTCCTCAGCCTTGCATCACTCCTACACGATAATGGATATAATGTATTTCTCTACAATCTAAGGGGACATGGAAGATCCTCATACAAAATATCTTCTCTGGGATATCTTGAAATAAAAGATTTAGACATGGCCTTAAAAAAATTATATGAAAGAGAAGAAGTTGACTATAAAAGAATAGGTATCTGGGGTTCATCCCTTGGAGCATATGTGGCCTTAAAAGAAGCGGAAAACAACAAAAACGTGAGGGTACTTGTACTTGATTCCGTATACTCTTCAATAGGAAATTTCCTAAGGATAAAAACCTCTGAAATTCTGGGAATGGATAGTTCTCTTATAACCTTTCTGGTAAAAATATATTACGCAATTTTTTTTAAAACAGGATTCAATACAATAAATGAGACCTTCAATTATGACAAACTTAAAAATAAAAAAGTTTTATTCATTACAGGTAGAGACCCTTCAAGTTATATGTTTGCCAAAGAGACAAGAACTATTTATACCCTTTTTAAATCTAAAGATAAGGAAATTCTTCCCCTTCCAGACTCAAGAGAGGCTATTCTCTTTGGGAGTGAAAGGAGAAGATATGACAATTTTGTATTAAAATTCTTTATGAAAAATCTTCCTCCAGTTGTAGAGGAGATAGAACTCTCAACAAAATAAAATTTCAAGGGGAAACAATGCTCAAAATTATTTCAATGGA
>JAMOQF010000188.1 GCA_027064125.1 Acidobacteriota bacterium | reverse complement strand
TGCCAGGCTAAAATTACATCCACACAATCTTCACCATGGGCCCATAAAAAAAGAAAGAGGGATGAAGTGGAATTGACATCAGGAGGAAAAATCTCTTTTTTATATTACCTTGATAAATTTTATTTACTGGACACAAAATATTTTTAAATCCACCTATTTCCCTTAGATTATTTCGAAGAATCAATAAATTTTTTACCTTTTTCCTTTTCCCCAAAAGGTATTTTTATTATAATTAGAATTTGAAATTCCACTTAAAAATTGAAAAAATGGAAAAGAAACCTCATCAAAATAAACTCACAAACGGCAAAAAAAACAAGTTTAAGGATGATATAGAAATTCGTGGTTGGGATGAAATTGGCCATTATCTTAATTGTTCTGGAAGAACCGTACAAAGATGGGAAAAACTCTTCAATTTACCCATAAAAAGAACAAAAACTGGCAGAGTATACGCTTTAAAAAGTGAATTGGACAAATGGAAAAAGAATTTAGATAAAAATATAGATTTTAAATATAAATTATATAGAGATACACTTCTGGAAAATGAAAAAGAAAACAAAGAAAAAGTAAAAACTACTGAAAGTGAAAAAGACAAAAATGCAACAACAACTGAAATTACACAAGCAGACAATGACAAAGTAAAAGTTGAGAAAAAAGATAAAGGTCTCATTACTTCTACCCTTAATTCCCATTCAAGATTTTCACCTATTTTAAAAGCCACTACGCCAATTTCAATTATAATAGCAGTCATAATACTTCTTTTTGTGAAATTTTCTCTCAACAATTCCTCAAATGATCCAAATTTAAAAAAAATAATTATCAACAGAACCCATTCTAAATTTTCATTAATACCTGATGTAAAATACATGGAAAGTAATGCTATTTTAACAATATATAACAGCAAAGGTGTAAAATTAAAAAAATTTATTTTCAACTTTTCAAAACCCACCAAGTTGGGTGCCTGTAATTTTATTGATCAAAGACCTTATTTCTACAAAATCGCAGATATAAATGGCGATGGGAGAGATGATTTAATAACAATTAAGGAAAACGATTTTGATATCTTAGAACTTTATGAACAAACAAAAGATGGAAAACTTGCATTAAAAGGGGAAAGAAGTTTTAATATCCCTAAAAAATTTGAAAATAAAGTATATGATATATCAAGAATTGGGTATTTAAATGCAGGAGATCTGGATGGAGATGGAAAAAATGAAATAATAGTAACTCTCTATCACTTGATACTATACCCATCCTGTATTGCAATTTTAGATAAGGACCTTAAAATAAAATATAAAATATTTCATCCCGGATGGCTCTCTTATACCTCAGTTAGAGATTTAAATAAAGATGGATTAAATGAACTATATATCTCAGGAACAAATAACTATATCTACAAAAAAAATACAGGTGAGGAAATAGCAATAGGAATAGAGGGAAAGTTCAAAAGAGATGGGGAACTCATGCTTTATGCCCCAAATAGAAAAATGTTTAAATATGTACCAGAAGGTATTAAACTGGTATATGCCAGATTAAATTATTTAGATTTTATTAACGATAGATACCAACTATCAAGAATTTACTATAACCCTAAAAAATCTTCATTGAAAAATGAAATAATTTTTGCAGGTGGAATATTCATACTAAAAGGAATACCACCAAGTACTCCATATTTTGCATTCTCAATTAGATATATTTTCTTTAAATACCTTTTAAAATATAACTATTCTACATGGCAAATACCTCCAAATGGAGAGGGGATAAATCTCACAGAGGAAACTTTGAAAAAACACAACAATTTACTCATCCCCCACTACTGGAATGGAAAAACATGGCAGGATAAGTGGTGCCTGGTGCCAAATAGGAAGAATTAAAAACAATCAAGATCAATAAAAAAATATTCACAATAAAGAAATAAGCCAATTTTTAACGCAGTTTTAAAAAGGTGCCAGGCACAATTTTCTTCTAACAATAAATTAATTTAAGGTACACTTCCAGCTTGATTTTAATTAAAAAAGGTGTCAGGCAAAAACAAAAACTGGATATAACACCATTTATCATCCTGCATATCAATAATAAATGCCGTCTATAAACGATAAACATTAACATTAACAAATATTGTCTGACACTTTATTTTTTTTATTTCTTTGTATTGTATTTTCTTGCCTGGCACCAAATAACCTAAATCTCTAAATTTAGCATGACACAGGCAAAAAATTCCAAAATCTATTAAATTTTAAATTCCCAAAAAAAATACATAAACCATAAATTTAGAATTCTGCCTGACACTAAATTAAACAAAAATTGATTAAATAAAAATCGTGCCTGGCACCTTTTTATTGACAACGAAGGAAAAAAATATAGAATAAAAATCTACGCGCCTGTAGCTCAGCTGGATAGAGCAACGGACTACGAATCCGTAGGTCGCAGGTTCGAATCCTGCCAGGCGTGTTAATCCTTTATTTTTAACACAGCCAAAAAGGCTTCCTGAGGGATGCTTACTTTTCCAATTTTTTTCATCCTCTTCTTACCTTCTTTCTGTTTCTCAAGAAGTTTTCTCTTTCTGGTTACATCTCCTCCATAACATTTTGCAAGAACATTTTTTCTCAAAGGTTTTACAGTAGCCCTTGCTATTACTCTACTCCCTATTGCAGCCTGAATGGCAACTTCATATAGTTGTCTCGGGATTAATTCTTTGAGCTTTCTCACAATTTCCTGCCCTCTGCGATAGGCAAAATCCTTGTGAACAATAACAGAAAGGGCATCCACAGGATTTCCATTTACCAGTATATCCATCTTTACAAGATCACCTTTTTTATAGCCGCTAAAAGTATAGTCAAAGGAGGCATAACCCCTTGAAACTGACTTAAGCTTGTCGTGAAAGTCCACCAAAATCTCATTTAAAGGCATTTCATAAGTTAAAACCACCCTTGTTGAACCTATATATTCAAAAGAAACCTGTATCCCCCTTCTCGATTCAAGGAGACTGAGAATTCCTCCCAAATACTCATCCTCTGTCATAATAATTGTCGTGTAAAATGGCTCTTCAATGTGATCTATTTCTGTAGCTGGAGGAAGTTTTGAAGGACTTTCTATAAAAATTTCACTTCCATCCTTCTTTACCACTTTATATTTTACATTCGGGGCGGTTGAAATGAGATCAATTCCAAACTCCCTTTCAAGTCTCGATTGAATTATCTCCATGTGAAGCATCCCCAAAAAACCACACCTAAAACCAAATCCAAGGGCATCTGAAGTTTCAGGTTCAAAGAAAAAGGAAGAGTCGTTTAACTGCAATTTCATTAATGCATCTTTTAAATCATCATATTGCTCACTTAAAACTGGATAAAAACCTGAAAACACAACCGGTTTCATCTCCTTAAATCCAGGAAGGGGTTTCACTGCCGGATTATTTGTTGAAGTAATGGTATCCCCAATTTTCACATCTTTTAATTCCTTAATTCCCCCTATTAAATATCCCACCTCACCTACTTTTAATGAATCTACCTTTAAAAACTTTGGAGTTATAACCCCCAACTCCTCCACCTCATATTCTCTACCTGTTGCCATGAACTTAATTTTCATGCCCCTTTTAATTTCACCATCAAAAACCCTCAAAAGCGTTATGACCCCTCTATATGTATCATACCAGGAATCGAAAATAAGTGCTTTAAGGGGGCCTTCCATACTTCCAGAAGGAGGGGGAATTTTCTTTATTACTGCTTCAAGTAATTCCTTAACACCTTTCCCAGTTTTTGCACTTACAAGAAAAATTTCTTCTTTCTTAATTCCTATCACACTTTCAACCTGTTTTACAACCCTCTCCACATCTGCACCTGGAAGATCTATTTTGTTTATAACAGGAATAATCTCAAGGTTGTTTTCAAAAGCAAGATAGGTATTTGCAAGGGTCTGAGCTTCTATTCCCTGAGTGGCATCAACTAAAAGAATGGCACCTTCGCATGCAGATAAACTTCGGGAAACCTCATAACTGAAATCAACATGTCCAGGTGTATCAATGAGATTTAAAATATATTCCCCACCATCTTCGCTGTGGTATTTTAGCCTCACAAAGTGTGCTTTGATTGTTATACCCCTCTCCCTCTCAAGGGACATGGAATCAAGGACCTGATTTTTCATTTCTCTATCTGAAAGAGCCCCGGTAAGTTCAAGAATTCTATCTGATAAGGTGGTCTTCCCATGATCTATGTGTGCAATTATTGAAAAATTCCTTATATTTTTTATCTCCATATACTTTCCTTGAATTATTAGAAAAATTTTGATAAAAATCATTTTTAGCATATGAACAAGAAAGTTTCAATATTAATACTTCTTTCAGGGATTTTCTTTTCCCTTTCCTTTTTTAAGTGCGTCAAAAGAGGAGTTTTTTACAGTGGAGATGCAGGATTAAAGTATTTGCAGACAAAACAGATTGCAAATGGTGATCTTTCACTCTCTTTAAATTTAAAGGGAGATAATTTGACTCAAAATCTATGGCATAAAGGCTACTATCCCTTTTCACCCCCTTTTGCTTATAAACTTCAAAATAGATACTACACTCCATTTTCCTACATTTTTTCACTTTTATCTGCACTCTTTTACAAATTTTTCTCATTTTATGGATTAAGAATAATTCCCATACTCTCTCTGTGGGGAACATGGCTTCTTTTTTTACTTTATGGAAAAAATCTTAAAGGTTATTCAATTATCTTATTAATTTTTTTGTTTTCCCTTATTTTTTCAACTCCATTAACCTTCTATGGAGCAACCTTTTGGGAACACACACTGGGGGTTTTTCTCATCTTCTGGGCGTTTTTACTTATCTTTTATAGAGAAAAACTTTTCTATGGGGGAGTTCTTTCCTCAATTGCCATCATACTAAGACCAGAGATTTCTATTTTTTCCTTTTTTTTACTGTTAATTATAATTTTACGGGAAAAAAGATTTAAAAAATCCAAAGTAACAGATTTCTTAAAGGGGTTTTTTCCAATTATTGCTCTATATTTTATCTTAAATCTAATAGAGTTTGGAACTATCTTTGGAATTCATTCAATGGAAGTAACAAGGGGGTTTTCATTAAGCAGTGATGCAATTTTTTTTAAAATAAAAGTTTATTTTTTAATCTTAAAATTAATGTCACATTCATTGATAAACTATTTGCCACAAATACTCTTATTGCCAATCATAATTTTTATGGGGGAAAAATCAGAAATTAGGGAAAAGACAATTCTTATTTTACTTACACTCATTTTAACTCCCCTAATACTTCCAAACGCTGGGGGAATGGAATTTGGACCAAGATATTTTCTATTTTTAATACCGATTTTTTACTTCGTTTTCATGGAATGTGTTATTCTGAATTCAAATAAGTGGTTAAAAACAGGTGTGGTTTTAATCTTTTTATTCCTTACCTTTCTTAACTTCCATAAAAGTACAAGTGAAGCAAGAGAGATATTTTGTGAAGATAAAGGAATTTTAAAAGCTATAAATCTTTTAGAAAAGGAAAAAGAAAAATATATTATCATTGATAACCAGTGGATTGCTCAGAATTTTGCCCTTTTAATGGGAGAAAAATTCTTCCTACTCGCAAAAGATAGAAATCAATTTATAACTTTACTTTATCAATTAAAGAGAGAAGGAATAAATAGGCTGATTTTAATTCAATTTGTAAAAGGAAAAGTTAAGGATAAACTAAATATAAAAGATAAAATGAACTTCGGAAAAATAGCAACTTCTATCAAAAAGATTTTTACATCTTCCTATTTCAGAATTTATTCCTTAGAAATATTCTGGGAAAACAAATATTATCAAAGGAAGGGGAAAATCCCTTCCTCAAAAATTATAATTCATCTTCAGGAAAAATTGCCCCAACGGGACATACATCTGCACAAGCACCACAATCAGTGCAAAGTTCAGGATCTATTTTATAGATGTCACCTTCAGAAATTGCCCCAACAGGACATTCTGGTAAACATGTTCCACAAGCTGTACAATCATCAGTAATTACATAAGCCATAAATCACCTCCAAATATTTTTGTCAAAGTGAAAATATAAACACTAAAATTTTGAAATGTCAATAAAAATAATGGTGCCAGGCACGATTTTTTTTGTTTGGAATGTGTCAGGCAAATCTTTATTTATTCTAAATTATCCAGCAATTATTCAATTTTAGGCATATTTCAGGAAAATAGAAAAGGTGCCAGGCAACTTTTTTATAATTTTTTTTAAAAAATTCCAAAAAAAAGCGAAATATTTTCCAACTTTTACGTTATTTATATTGAAGACTTTTTTAAGGAGGTTAAACATGGGAAGACCACTTAGAATCAGATTTCATGAAGAAAAAACTGTCCTGCATCTCATGTCTAAAACTGCAGGAGGATATTTTCTCCTTAAATCAGATAAAGTCAAAAAAGTATTCTTAGACATCTTAAGTAATCTATTGGAGG
>JAMOQF010000187.1 GCA_027064125.1 Acidobacteriota bacterium | reverse complement strand
AGAAAGTACATCTCCAATTAAATCCGTAGCAATCCCTCCCAAAGGGCCACCAACCAATTCCCCCACTACATTTTCAACAAGACTTGCAGGGTTAAGGACATCTCCTAAAAGATCACCTAAGAAACTCATATTTACACCTCCTAAAAACTTTTTTTGTCATCTTTCACCTCAATTATCGTATGTTTATTTTTTTTGTTTCAGAAAAAATAAAAAAATCTTTACAAAAAAATATCATTGTGGGAAAATTATTGTGGGAGGTAAGTTTTACTCTTATGAGTAAGAAGAAAAGAGAAAAAGAGGTTTTTAAGTGGACAGTTAGAACTTTATTTGTACTTGGGATATTTGGGCTATTTGTTTCTCTATTTCTGTCAATTACAACAGGTACCGCTGACAACGGAGATCAAACATCGAAAGTTTCCATAAACAAAAATAGCCCATCTACTTTTCCAAACATCAATTCTTCTAATTCTTTAAAGCACCCTAATATTAATCAAAAAATCAAAAAAAATCAAGACGAAACTTTATCCACAAAAGGTAATCCACGGGAAAACTTCAAAAAAAACAATCTTTCAATACAGGCTGAAAGCAATTCCAGTAAAAAGATAGATAATAATAAAAGCAATTCCAATCAAACATTTATAAATACTTCCAGAAATATTGACTATATATCAAAAATTCCAGATGTTGAAAACTTATATATAGCTTTTTTCGAAAATAAGGTGGAGCATAAAAGTTATTCAGAGAGAGAATTTAAAAAATTTAATGAACTTACCTTTGGAGTTCCAGTTTCACTTCTCCCTTTAATAGCAATAGATGATCCTCAAATTAAGGACTTGTTGACTGAAAAAAACAACCCCTTTAGAGAAATTATAGAAGAAAATCAGAAAAATACCGATAAAACTGTAGAGGCTCAAAATGCACCCCCTGAAAATACCCAAAATAATTTAAATGAAGATCAAAATCAGATTGCAGGAAACACAGAAAATCAATCAAGTTCAAGTTCTGACTCAGGAGACAACCTTGGAGATTACTCATCAAATGATTCATCTCCAGTTAACTCAGGACAAAGTGACAATTCAAACAGTTCAAACCTTCCATATCTAAAAGGGATAATTGTTTATAACAATGGACAGAAGTTGGTAAAGAGTAAAGTAGATTTTGTGGATGACCATCTCATTTTAGATGGTGCCACAATCCCATGTTCCTTTATGAAATTTGATGGAGTTTACCTAATAGAAAACCAGATTTCCATCTATGATATAAATGGGGATTACTTTTCCGATTATGTACTCTTAAACAAAAAGGAAGGAAATGCCACTATCTTCCTCAATTTTTTCAACGAATTTATTTTCGATAAAAATCTCTTTCTCGGGGAAAAAATTGTATCCTGTTGTTGTTTTAAAATGGAAGAAGACAGGGAAACCATTCTATGTGGATTAAGTAGAAATACAAATGAACTCCTTTTCTACAAGTTGTACCCAAATACATTATCACAGATGGTTTTTAAAACAGGGCTATTGAATAGATATTCTGGCATACTCTCAGATGATTTTAATAATGATGGGTTTGAAGACCTGCTCCTTTCGGAAATTTCTAAAAATAAATATCTATATCTGAAAAATATAGGAGGTAGAGAAATTTCCCCATTTTTAACCAATATCCCATTTACAAGGCCTCCTGCCGTTTTAAAAATATATGTGAAAAAAGATGATTCTATAGAATTTACTACCTTTGAAACAAAAAATTCAATGGATATATTTCTAAATGAAAATAACTTGCCATACTTAATTTGTTCAATGAAAAATTTGAGTATGGATGTTTTTATTCTTATTTCAGACTTTAACAACGACGGTGTACCTGACCTTGGGATAGGCCACTTTTAAAAACATGGCTGAAAAACTCTCCATTGTAATTCCAGTATATAATGAAGAAAAATCTCTTGTGGAACTCTTTAACAGGATAAAAAACGTTTTATCCAAACTGGTTATTGAGTATGAGGTAATTTTCGTAGATGATGGAAGTGATGATAATTCACTAAGGATACTTCTGGAACTTTATGAGAATAACAAAAATTTAATGAAAGTTATTGAATTTAGGAGAAATTTCGGAAAGGCCGCGGCACTACAGGCAGGTTTTAAAGAGGCAAGTGGAGACATAATAATTACAATGGACAGTGACCTTCAAGATCTCCCCGAAGAGATACCAAAATTTTTAGAAAAGATAGATGAAGGGTACGATGTTGTCTCTGGCTGGAAGTACCCCAGAAAAGATCCCATCAGTAAAACATTTCCATCAAGAATTTTCAATTTCATAACATCAATTGTGTCAGGAATTAGATTGCATGACTTTAATTGTGGATTCAAATGTTATAGAAGTTATACATTGAAGAACCTCAAACTTTACGGTGAACTACACAGATACATTCCAGTTATCTTAAATAGTTATGGGTACAAGATTACAGAGGTCAAAATTAAACACAAACCGAGGAAGTACGGCAAATCTAAATATGGATTTAAAAGATTCTTCAGTGGTTTTTTTGATCTCTTTACGATCTTAATGCTTACAAAATTTAGATCAAATCCCTTACACATATTTGGTTTCTTTGGAGCACTCCTGACACTCTTAGGTGGAATTACATCTGCTTACTTGATAGTTGAAAGACTCATGGGGAAATATTTAAGCAACCGCCCTTTATTTTACTTTTCCCTCTCAATAACAATTGTGGGATTACAGATCTTCTTCTTTGGATTACTTGCGGAAATGATTGCAAATATAAAAAGGGATGAAACCCACTATTCTATAAAGAAAATCTACAAAAAAGATGAATAGGATAGGAATACTTGGCCCCTTCTACCCATTTAGAGGTGGAATATCAAATTTTAACTATCATCTTTACAAGGAACTCTCCAAAAACTACAGAGTTTTTGCCTTAAACTACATAAAACTCTATCCAAAGATTATATTTCCTGGAAAAACCCAGTATAACTATAAAGATTCGCCATTTAAAATGGACTCCATTAAAATTTTTAATCCCCAAAATCCTTTTTCCTGGAACAGTTGTGCAAAGGAAATTCTCCATCTGGATTTAGATCACCTGATAGTTCCCTACTGGAGCCCAATATTTGGAATGCAACTTGGCTTTATATTAAAAAGGTTAAAAGTAAAAAAACCTGAATTAAATGTAATTGCCATATGTCACAATATATTACCCCATGAAAAAATTCCGCTTCAAAGCAAAATATTTCAGTATTTCATAAAAAATGTGGACAAAGTCGTACTTCACAGCAATAAAGAAATAGAAAAGTTAAAAAAACTTTCACCCCATAAAAAGTGCTTAAAACTCTTTCACCCAATCTATGAAGGATTTTTTAACGAAGAATTAACAAAGAAAGATGCATGTGAAATATTAAAAATACCTGTAAGGAAGAATTTACTTTTTTTTGGACACATTAGAAAATATAAGGGTTTAAACATTTTACTAAATACGCTTCCACTTCTACCCAAAGATTTTTTCCTCATAATAGCAGGAGAATTTTACGAAAAAAGGGAAAAATACCAAAAGATAATTGATAATCTGAATTTAAAGGATAGAGTTGCAATCTTTGACAACTACATCTCTGATGATGAGGTTTACATCTACTTTAAGGCCTCTGATGTAGTGGTTCTTCCCTATTTAAGTTGTACACAAAGTGGAGTAATACCCCTTGCATACCACTTCAATAAAGGGATAATTGCATCCCGTACAGGTGGAATTCCTGAGGTTGTGGAAGAAGGAAAAAGTGGGGTACTCTTCAAAGAGGGAGATGAAATTTCCCTTAAAAAAGCTATTTTAGAGTTCTTCTCAAAAAAGGTGGAAATTGAATCCTTTGTAAAGGAATATAAAAAAAAGTTTTCCTGGAAATACTACACAGAAAAACTCATCTCAAGTTAATCCTTTCATACTCAAGAAAAACCTCATTTAAAACCCTTTCAACTCTTACAAGTTGAAACTCTGGATATTTTTTAAAGAAATCACCACCACAGGGTGTTGGATTTTCTCTACCACCAAGGACAATGGGAGAAATTGTGCAGTAAATTTTATCCACAAATCCCTCTGAAAGAAAAAGTGCATTTACTTCTCCACCGCCTTCAACAAGAATATCCTCATAATTTCTCCCATGCAAAAAATCCACCACATTCTTTCCCCTTATCTTCCCATTAAAAGATATGATTTCCACATTCTCACCAAAAGACTTTTTATTCCCGGAACCTGTCAAAATGTAAATCTTTCTATCCTCTATATATTCAAAAACTCTACTATCTTCTGAAATGTCAAGAGTCTCCGTCAAAATTAATATGTCAAAGTTTTTGCTTTTACCCAATTCCCTTCTCAATGGACCATATTCATCTTTCAATTTAAAAGGTGGATTTTCCCTTCTTATTGTCTCTGCCCCAACCACTACCACATCAGCCATAGCCCTTAAAAAAAAGAGTCTCTCTCTATCCCTTCTCGAAGAAAAATTGTAAAAATTCCCCCCCACATCCCCTATTTTCCCATCCAGACTCATAACATACGATAAATATATCATTTTATGTTGACATCCTCTCTTTTTTTAGTAAAAAAGAATTCTACTATTTTAATATTTTTTTAAAAAGAGGTAATTATGAAAGACAAACTTTTAAAACTCTTTCCCGAGATAGAAGAAATCAAAGAGAAAGATTTAAGAGAAAAGGTAATTATGGTATTTATAGAAGCTATTAAAAGGGGAGGTTGGGAAATTGAGGATTTAAATAGAATCCCCTTTACACTCCTCATTGAAGATTGCCCTGTAAGCTTCTTAGACCACTGTAGAGGAGTTACAAAGGTTGTGATAAACACCCATGAAACATTTAATGAAATATATGGAGAAAAAATGAAATTAAACCGGGATTATCTAATAGCGGGAGCCATTTTACATGACGTTGGAAAACTTTTAGAATATGAGGAAAAAGATGGAAAATTTGTAAAGTGCAAATTTGGTAAATTTGTAAGACACCCAATATCTGGAGCCGCTCTCTGCTATGAATTTAAACTTCCTGAGGAGATAATCCATATGGTAGCCCTTCACTCAAAGGAAGGAGACCCTTTTAAGAGATCTCCAGAAGGGGCTATAATACACCATGCAGACTTTATGAACTTTGAGCCACTACATTAAAAAAGAGGTGTAAAAAATGGGAAAAACATTTGCAGAAAAGATTTTAGCAAGAAAGTCTGGCAAAAATGAAGTTAAGGCAGGAGAAATTGTGACCGTACAACCAGACTTTGTCATGAGCCATGACAATTCAGCAGCCATTTCCAAAATTTTTAAATCAATAGGAAAAAAAAGGGTAATATGTCCTGAAAAAATAGTCATAGTTTTAGATCACTGTGCCCCTGCAGCAAGTGAAAAATATGCCAACAACCATAAAATTATAAGAGAATTTGTAAGTGAAAATGGAATAAAAAACTTCTATGAGATAAATACAGGTATCTGCCACCAGGTACTTCCTGAAAAGGGATTTGCATATCCAGGAGCCCTTGTGCTTGGTAGCGACTCCCACACAACCACTTACGGAGCATTTGGAGCCTTCTCAACTGGTATTGGAAGGAGTGAAGCGGCGGCTATCTGGGCAACGGGAAAACTCTGGTTGAAGGTTCCAGAAACCATAAAATTTGTGATAAATGGTAAAATGCCCAAAGGGGTGTATTCCAAAGACCTTGTGCTAAAAATAATTGGAGAAATAGGGGCAGATGGTGCCCTATATAAAGCAGTGGAGTTTACCGGAAACACAATAGATGAAATGAGTCTTTCAGAGAGGATGGTAATATCCAATATGGCAGTTGAAATGGGGGCTAAAATAGGTTATATGAAGCCCGATGAAAAGGTCTTTGAATTTTTAAATGAAATAGATGTAAAAGGGGAAGTGGAAGTTGTTTTCTCCGATGAAGATGCAGTTTATGAAAAAGTAATTGAAATGGATGTATCCCATCTCTCGCCTAAAGTTTCTGCCCCACACACCGTTGACAACGTGAAGGACATAGAAGAAGTTAAAGGTACAAAAATAAATCAGGCGCTTTTGGGAACATGCACAAATGGAAGACTTGAGGATCTGAGAATTGCCGCTAAAATCTTAAAGGGTAAAAAAATTGATAAAAATGTTCGTCTACTTGTATTCCCCGCCTCAATGAAAATCTATAAAGAGGCACTAAAGGAAGGAATTTTTGAAATCCTTTTAGATGCGGGAGCAATAATTTTAAATCCAAACTGTGGCCCCTGTCTTGGCGCCCACGAGGGAGTTCTTGCAGATGGTGAGGTTTGCATAAGTACTGCAAATAGAAATTTTAAGGGCAGGATGGGAAACAAAAATAGTTTCATCTACCTTGGAAGTCCTGCAACAGTAGCTGTTTCTGCCATAAAGGGAGAAATTTCTGATCCCAGAGAATTTTTTTAAA
>JAMOQF010000186.1 GCA_027064125.1 Acidobacteriota bacterium | reverse complement strand
GAGATGGCATTTAATGGTATGTGGGAGGAGTTATTTAAATATTTATTTGATGAGTTTTATAATTTGGTGGGGAGTGTAAGGGATTTTATCTGGCGGGAGGAAGGGGTAAATATGTTTATAAAGACGTATTTATCCATGAGCAGTTTATATATACCTGAGTTTGAGTATGAGTTAAATTTGGGGTATGCTGACATCTATTTAAGGAAGAACTGGGTGATAAGTGAGGAGACGGAGTATGAGTATTTAATAGAGATGAAACACATAAAACTTGAAGGGGAAAAGGAGATATCAGAGGAGAAATTAAAAAGGATAAAAGAAGAAGCAACAAGACAGATAAAAAAATACGCTTCATCTAAGAAAATAGAAATACCGCCTTATGCAAAGAAGGAAAACACTCCAGAGTTAAAGAAGATAGTAATAATAACATCGTCCAAGAAGTTAGAGTGGATGGGAGAGGTAAAGTAGGGGGGGCTGTGTATAACTTTTAACTGAATCTAATGCTTTTTTAAAGTTTCATAAATGGGAAAATGGTATATTGCTAATCGTTGGCTTTTGCTGGAAATTTTATCTTTGCCAGAATTTAATCTGTTTTCTTATTTGCCTCCCCAAATGTTATCTAAATTTTTTGCCTGACACTAAATTTCTAAATTGCCTGACACCTTTTTCCATTTTCAGGTCTGTCCCCATCCATTTCTTTATTTATTAATTTATTTCCAATTCGCCACCCAAAAGCCCCTAAAGACTAATAGAGAAGAAAATGGATTTATTTTAATCGTTAATTTTTGCCAGAAAAAATTTAGGTATTGCCAGTTTTAATTTTTTTCTTTACTTGTCCACCCTGAATGCCCATCTAAAGGTTTATAGAAAAGAAAATGGACTTTATTTTAATTGTTAGTTTCTGCCAGAAGGTTTCAAGTCATTGTTAATTTTAAATTTTTCTTCTTATTTGCCTTCCCCAAAAGCCTCTAAAAATTTATGAAAACAAATAGTGCTATACAAAAAAGAAAAAATCTTTTTCTTTCTTTTCTAAAAACCCATGGTGGTGATTGTGGGGGGATTTCTATTATTTTAGCCTTTATTTTAGCTTTTATTTCAACCTTTTCATCTTAACACCTTTTCTTTTTTTTTATACAGATCTTGCCTGACAGCAATTTTAATCAAATTCAGGTCTGTCCCCAGGTCTGTCCCCCATCTTTTTTCGTATAATAGATTATAAAATTGTGAAATTTTAAATATTTTCCCATCTCCATTAAAAATGTTATATAATTTCTCCTTTAAATTTATTGTGGGGGCTTAGATGATTTTTAAAAGAGAAAATTATGTAAAATTTTCAATATTATTGATTTTTCTATTTCTCTTTTCTTCCTTTTCTTTTTCTTTATTCGGTACGAATCCTGACAAATTGATAAAAAAACTTGCACCTAAATATCAGAAGTGGTGGGATATGGTCTACTGGATTATAACGCCTCAGGAAAAAAAGATTTTTCTCCAATTAAAAAATGATAGAGAAAGAGATGCCTTCATAGATGCCTTCTGGAAACATAGAGACCCCACTCCAGGGACTCCAAAAAATGAATATAAAGAAGAAATTGAAAGACGCTTTAGATATGTAAACAGATATTTTAGAACCCTTTCTCCCAGGGCTCCCTGGAAAACTGATATGGGAAGAATTTACATGATTCTGGGAGAACCCATTAGCAGAGATCACTTTGTCATGAAAAATGATGTATATCCCTGTGAGGTTTGGTGTTATTATGGCAACCCTCAATATGGTTTACCTGCACACTTTTGCCTTGTCTTTTTTAAAAGAAGAGGTGTTGGTGAGTATGAACTCTACAACCCCGTTATCGATGGACCTGCTGCGCTGATTAATACGAGTGATATGCTTGATGTTACAAATTATGAAAAAATGTATGAAAAATTAAGGGATCTTGAGCCAACCCTTGCCCCCTATTCCCTTTCAATAATACCGGGAGAGATACCCACAAACTATTCTCCTGATATCAGAACTCTAATATATTTTAAGAATATTGCGCAATATCCCTATAAAAATGTTGATACAACCTATGCCAGAAATTTTTTGAAATATAAGGGGAAGGTGGATGCAAGATATTCATCAAATTTTATAAAGTCAAATTTTTCTTATGCTCTTACGTATGATCCAGATTTTGGGATATACTTTTTTAATTATTTAATGACCCTCAGAAATTTAAGTCTTGGCTCTTACAATGATAAGCCCTATGTAAATTTTGAGTTATATGGCACCATAAAGGATTTAAAAAGTGGAAAGGAGATTTTTCACTATGCAAAAAAATTCCCAATAAGTTTTACCAAATCTCAACTTAAAAGCATAAAAGCAGGTGGCTTTGGACTTTCAGATATTATCCCCATTGTCCCCGGTTGTTATAAAATTGAGATTCTCCTGAAAAATACAGTTTCATTTGAATTTTCCTATATTGAAAGGGAATTGAAGGTTCCTGATGTAAAAAGTAATCCCTTCATATCTTCCATAATTTCTGGATATGATGTGGTAAATGACAATTCACTTTCCATAAAACCCTTTAAAGTTGGGAATATCCTTTTAAAGACAAATACCAAAAATGCCATTGGCACAAGGGAAAGGATGTACATATTATTTCAGCTGGCAAATATTTCTAAAGATTTAAAAAATGAGGGCTTTTTGCATTTAATTTATGACAAAAAAAATGTGGATAAATATGAATATTTAAAGGAAGAAAAAATTCCCCTTTCAGAATTTACAGGCAATATTAACCCCTTCTTTTTAAAATCTATAAAACCGGAAGAAATAGAGGCAGGAAAGTATAAATTGGAGGTTGCCTTAAGGGAGGGAAGTAAAGTATTTGATAGGAAAGTTTTTTACTTTTCCATATCTCCCAAATCGAAAATTTCAGAACCCACACTTTTTTATAAGACACTTCCGTTTAAAAATAGGTTTGTCCTTTACTATTTTTATGGGGAGGAATTAAAAAATTGTGGAGATTTTGAAAGTGCAATTCAGTTTGCAAAAAAAGGCATAGAAATGAACCCCAATTTTTCTCCACTATACAGGTTAGTACTTGAAGCATATATTGGAGAGAAAAACCTGATCGATGCAAGAAAATTCATTGAGGAAATTCCTCCTTCTATGCTCGATTCAAAACTTTGTTTTAACATTGGATTGGTGTATGAACTTTCTTCAAACTATGACCGGGCAATTTTTTACTATAAGAAATCCCTTGACTTTAACGATAGAAACTTCGCCTCTTTGAGGAATCTCGGCTTACTGCTTTATAAAATGGGGAAAAGAGATGAAGGTATCTCTTACATAAAAAGGGCGCTTGAGATAAAACCGGATCAAAAAGATTTGAAGAAAATAGTTGAAAAAAGTAAGGATTCAAAAAATTGAATTTGATTTAAAAAAATGAATTTTTTGTGGTGCTTTATTTATGGGTTTTCCTTTAAAATCAATAGGTTATGTAACCATAGTTTATGGCATGAATATTGCTTAAAAGTTTAACTTGGGATTAGTATATTATTAACAAATTTCAAACGGAGGTTTTATTATGAGAAAAGTGCTTATCTTCGTTGCTTTAGCAGCACTTTGTCTCACCTTTGTTTGGGGTCAGGCTCGTACAGGTGATATCTATGGTAAAGTTTTGACTCCAAATGGTGAGCCATTTCCAGGTGTTACTGTTAAATTGACCGGATCACTCATTGCTCCTCTTGAAACCCTCACAGATGACAATGGTGAGTTCAGATTCTTATCACTTCCTCCAGGAAGTGACTACACAATCATAATTCAGGCTGAAGGCTTCAAAACCTTTAAACAGACCAATGTCAGAGTCGTGGTTGGTCAGACAGTTACAGTTACTGCCAAACTTGAAGTTGGTATTCAGTCTGAAACAGTAGAGGTTACTGGAAAAGAACAGGTTGTTGATACAAAGAAAACAACCCAGGCTGCTAACTTCACTCAGGAAAAACTGCAGGAACTCCCAACCGCCCGTGATCCATGGGTTCTTTTAGAGTTAACTCCTGGTATTATGGTTGACAGGGAAAACGTTGGTGGTTCTGAATCAGGACAGCAGTCAAACTTCATGGGACGTGGTGATGATGGTAGCAATGCACAGTGGAACGTTGATGGTGTTACCATCACAGATAATGCAGCAGTTGGTTCATCCCCAACATACTATGACTATGATTCCTTTGAAGAAATTCAGATCACAACTGCATCAAATGATGTTACATCCATGACAGGTGGTGTAAATATCAACTTTGTTACAAAGAGAGGTGGAAACAAGATCCATGGTGGTGCCAGATTCTATGGAACAAGCGATAGATTTCAGTATGTAAACATTCCCCACCAACTTGCTGATATTGGATATAAAGGAAATCAGATCAACCATATCTGGGACTATGGTTTTAATGCTGGTGGACCAATCGTTAAAGATCACATCTTCGTATGGGGCTCCTATGGTAAGCAGGATATCTCCATGAAGGCAATCACCGGTGCAAATGATGATACAGATCTTAAAAACTACAACTTTAAAGTAGACGTTCAGTATGGCGTTCACAGAGGTGAGTTCTTCTTCACCGATGGTGACAAGACAAAGAGTGGCCGTGGCGCTTCTGCTTACAGACCACCTGAAACAACCTGGGATCAGGATGGGCCAACAAAGGTTTACAAATTCCAGGATGAGTGGACACATGGAGACAACTGGTTCTTCTCAGCAAAATTTGCTTACACAGATGGTGGATTCCGTCTTGAACCAAAAGGTGGAAGAGAAGTGCCCGTTGTCTGGGATTATGGTACAGGTATATTCCACAATTCATACTACTATTATGACACAAGCCGTGACCAGTTCCAGTTTGAGTTCATGGGTGACTATGCCCTTGGAGAAACATCCCTTGGAGACCATGAATTCAAGTTTGGAGTAGAGTTTAGAAATACTCCTGACAGAGAAACCGATAGTTATAGTGGTGACTCACTTATCTTCATCTATCCCGATGCATGGTACAATGCTGGTCTTGGTAGAGGACAACTCTGGCTCTTCCGCCAGGAAAATGCAGAGAGTTATGTAAGAAGATTTTCTCTTTACTTCCAGGATACGGTTACATTTGATAACCTCACATTGAACCTTGGTGTAAGATATGACAGACAGTATGGTGGAAACTATGAAACAACCACAACTCCACCAACACACCTTGCTGATTTTGGTGCTCCTCAGCAGATTTATGACTGGATGCCCGGATTCCATCAGGAAGAAAAAGGATCAGATTTTACATGGAACACAGTTGTTCCAAGACTTTCAGCCATCTATGACATAAATGGCGATGGAAAATACCTGATCAAATCTTCTTTTAGCATCTATGCTTCAACTCTTGGTACCTCTGTTCCAATGAGTGAGAACATAAATATTATGAGAGAACTTGACTTCTGGTGGGTAGATGATCCAAACAGCAACCTCTTCCCGGATGCCGGTGAGGTCTATTGGGATGAACCCATCTGGTATGACTATGACTATACAAATCCAACAGCAGTAAATACAATTGATTCTGAACTTGAATCTCCACTTACATATGAGTTTACATTGGGTACAGAAAATGAAATCTTTCCGGGAACTGCAATTGGCGTAAACTTCATCTACAGAAAAAATACCAGATACTACTGGAGTGAATGGCCAGGTATAACCCACGATGATTGGGAACCTGTAGAGGTAAGTGCTGCCGATTCTGAAGTTGGAATTCCTTACACATACTGGCAGTTAAAAGATGGGCTTTCTGTACCTTTTACAACCTATTTGACACAGCGTCCTGATTACTATCAGGATTATAAAGGTGTTGACATCATCTTTAAGAAGAGATTCTCAAATCACTGGATGGCTGATGCTTCAATGACCTTCCAGGATTGGAGAGTACACTATCAGACGAGAAATGCCTATCAAGATCCTACAAACCATGAACCGGTAGAAATGCTTGATAACTGCCAGATGGCTGTTGAGTCAAGAGGTTCAGGAAAGACTGATGTTTTTCCAAACTCAAAGTGGATGTTTAAGGCTGGTGGACTCTATGAATTTCCATGGCAGATTAATGTTGGATTCACC
>JAMOQF010000185.1 GCA_027064125.1 Acidobacteriota bacterium | reverse complement strand
ATTTTTAAAATTTTTTCTTTTAACGCTTTTTCATTCAAGATTAAGACCTTTTTCTATTTAGTTTGTTGTATAGATACCATCCAATGGAAAGTAAAATAATTAATCCTATGATTATTATTCCAGTTTCAATTAGATGGTGTTTGAAAAAGTATTTTATTTCATCTCTCAGGGTTATTGCTAAAATTCCCCATATAAGATATCTAAAGGTCCTACCTAAAAACGTGGCAATGATAAATCTGTGGTATTTAAATTTTAAAATTCCAGCTGTTAGCACAAAAAGTTTAAAAGGCATTGGGGGAGGGATCATGCATGGGATTAAAATAGCCCATATGTCATATTTTTTAAACCACTCTTCCACCCTTTCAATATTTTCTCTTTTAAATCTTCTTTTTAAGAATTCAGTTTCCCCTTTTCTGCCCAGGGAAAATAGGGCAAGGGAACCTATTACAGAACCAATTGCACTTGTAAAAACAAACCACAGCATATATTTTGGATTTAGAATTGTAAAATATATTATTAAAAAATCATTTCCTTCCGGAAGGGAAAAAAATGAGGAATCAGCAATTCCGACGAGCCCAAGAATTAATCCGGCAGTTATGTAACCAGCTTTTTCTGCATAATCTATGAGATTTGTCCCAAATGTTTTTATATCTTTTCTGTAAACAATTGCCAATGCAACAATTACTATAAATCCCAATAGATAGAGATATTTTTTCTTAATTTTCATCTGTTGGCTTTTCCCTGAAGATGGTAAAAATTTTTCCCTTTTCCTGAATCAATTCACAGCCAAGTTCATTGACTGCATTTAAAAGTTTTTCCCTTGAATCAAGAGGGGCATTTTTTAGGATTTTTATTTTGATAAGTTCCTTTACTTTAATTGTATCATCAATTTTTTTTATTTGAGCTTCAGTTATTCCATTTTTACCTATGTTAATAACTGGCTTAAGATGATGTGATTTTGACCTTAAGATTTTTTTTTCACTACCTTTCATAGAAAATTAATAAATATTAAAAGAAAATAAAGAAAAAAATAGCAAAAATATTCATTTTAATCAATATTTTTTTCCTCGACCACCTGGTGATAAAGATTTTCAATCATTTCCCCAATTTTTCTGTAATTGTATTTTTCGACAATTAGAGCCCTTGCATTTTCTCCAATTTTTTGGGATTCTGCTTGATTTTCAAGAAGATAAAGTACACATTCGGCAAAGATATGGGGTTCATTGGCAATCAGGACATGCCTTCCGTCAATTACATCAAATCCTTCACAACTTAAATCTGTTGCTACAATTGGCTTTCCCATGGACATGGCTTCCATAATTTTAACCCTCATCCCCATGCCGAGACGAATTGGAGAAATAATTACTTCACATTTTTGTATATATGGTCTTAAATCCTGTACGTATCCAGTTACAACTATTCCCTTTATTCTTTCAAGTTTTTTTACTTCTGGTGGAGGATTTCTGCCTATAATGTAGAATTTTACATCGGGTACCTCTTTTCTGATTAGGGGAAGAATTTCCTTTGCAAAAAATATAACTGCATCCACATTGGGATAGTGTTTGTAATATCCAAAAAACCCAATACTGTTTTTTTCCACTTTTATATGGGGGATGGGAGCAAAGAAATCCACATCAACGCCATGGGGAATGACCTCAATCTTTTCTGGATCTATGTAATTTCTCAATTCCTTTGCATCCATTTCATTGACACATATTATTTTATCCATCTTTTTCATAACATTTAATTCTCTTTTTCTTACAAGCAAGAATTTGGCGAAATTAATCATTTTACCTGAAATAGACTTTTCCATTGAGACCCTTTTTTTGAGGGCATAAAAGTGTAGTTCATGTTCTGTGAGTATCCGGGGAATTTTTGGTGAAATGGCATTGGCATAATCTCCTGTGTGGATATATTCAAATTGAACCAGATCAAAATTTTCTCTTTCCGAACTTCTTTTTATTAACTCTAAAACTTCTTTATATGGTTTTCCCAGCATTGGTGTTTTATTAATTATTCTCAAGGAATCAACGTATTTTTTGATTTTTTTTTCTGGATCCTGCCCCTTTTCTTTGTGGTAAAAAGATATTAAGGATATATGGTGCCCTTTTTCCTTTAAGTATCTTATTATTTCAAATATTCTGCTGCTACCTCCATGGAGTCCCCTTCCCGGTAGGTAAGATGTAATAAATAAGATTTTCATCTTTGTCTCTAAATTAAAATACATCTTATTATACAAAAATTGAGGCAGTAATGTTATAATTATTTGAGCAATTTATAGATTTGGAGGTAAATATGACAGGGAAAATGAGAGATGTGGTTATCCTGGGACCAGCAAGAACTCCCATTGGATCATACCTTGGAACGTTAAGCACTATTCCAGCGCCAAAACTTGGGGCTACTACAATTAAAGAGTCTTTAAAAAGAGCAGGAATTGAACCGGAACAGGTGGATGAAGTAATTATGGGAAATGTTCTTCAAGGTGGTGTAGGGCAGGCTCCCGCAAGGCAGGCTGCAATATTTGCAGGGCTTCCCTATAAAGTGGAGTGTATGACGATTCATAAGGTTTGTGGCTCAGGGTTGAAATCTGTAATGGTGGCTGCTCAAGCAGTTGCGGTGGGAGATGCTGATATTATTGTGGCAGGTGGAATGGAGAGTATGAGTATGGCTCCATATTATCTTTTTGGAGCGAGAACAGGTTTTAGAATGGGAAATACACAGTTGGTGGATGGGATGATCCATGATGGTTTGTGGGATGTTTATAATAATTTTCACATGGGAAATGCGGCAGAACTCTGTGCAAAGAAGATGAATATAACAAGAGAGGAACAGGATGAATATGCTATAGAAAGTTATAAAAGGGCTTTAAAAGCTCAGGAAGAAGGGATACTTGACTGGGAAATTGTTCCAGTGGAAGTACCACAAAGAAAAGGTGATCCCATAGTTGTTAAAGAGGATGAGGAACCCAAAAGGGTTAAATTTGAAAAGATACCCAATTTGAGACCTGCCTTTCAAAGTGATGGAACAATAACTGCTGCCAATGCTTCAAAGATAAATGATGGTGCTGCAACTGTTGTTGTAATGGCTGCTGAAGTTGCAGAAAAACTTGGGTTAAAACCAATGGCAAGAATAGTGGCTCAAGCATCTTTTGCTCAGGCCCCGGAGGATTTTCCAACTTCTCCCGTTTATTCTGTGAGAAAAGTATTGGATAAGGCCGGGATGAAATCTGAGGATATAGATATTTTTGAAATAAATGAGGCCTTTGCTGTTGTTGCAATAGCTGCTTTGAGGATGCTTGAAATACCCCATTCAAAAATGAATATATATGGTGGTGCAGTTGCATTTGGACATCCCATTGGTGCAAGTGGTTGTAGGTTGCTTGTTACTTTGTTAAATGCATTGAAGAGGACTGGAGGGAAAAAGGGACTTGTCTCTCTATGCATAGGTGGGGGAGAAGCATCTTCAATGATAATTGAAATGTTGTGATAAAAGGGCTTTTGCCCTTTTATCTTTTTTGATAAAATTTTCTTGACAAAACCTTTTTTGAGGAGATAGGTGAAAAAAGGTAGAAATTTTTTAATTTTTCTAATTTTTCTTCTCGTTTTATTTTTTAATGGTTTTTCCAAAAAAAGATGTGCTTCAAAAAATGGAGTTTTAGTTTTTTTGGTTGACAATTCAAAATCGGTTCCTGCTTTTGATCCAGATGAAAATAGAAAAGAAGTTTTAAAAGAAATTGAGGAAATTGCCAAGAAGAATGGTTACATTACAAGACTTGTACTGTTTGGTGGAAGGAATGAGATAGTTTATGATGACCCTTCAAAGTTTAATAATGATGGGTTGCACACGGATTTTTACTATGCTTTCAAGGCTGCTATAGATTTGACAAAAGAATATTCTCCAGATTGTAAATTTAAGATTGTATTTATAACTGATGGGATTTTGGATGCGTATCCTTCAGACTATAAAGAATTGAATGTAGCCACTAAGGGTGAGGCCATGAATTTGAGCAGGAATATGCTTTTCTCCCTTTTGAAGGAGAATAGAATTCCCACATATATTATTTTACTTGGAGATAAATATGATAGAAATTTTATAAACAGGATAGCCCAGGAGGCAAATTCATCACTGATGGTAAATCCTCTTGTGGAAAAGGTGGCTGACATTCTGCATAATAATAGTTATTTCTTTAAAAAGTTTATCTATGTTGTTCCTGAAAATTCCCCCAAAAAGATTATAAAAAGGGTGGTTAAACAAATTTCACAGAAAAAAAATTTCAAGTTTGAAATGTTTTTTGTGCTATTCATCTTTCTGGTGGGAATTTTAATATGGTTTTTTTCTCTTTTTAAAACTCCTGCTCCTGGAGATAAGGACATTTTTCAGGTTAGTAGTGGATCTCCTCTTTTTATTGGTGCTGACAGGGATGGGCTAAAGGTGGTGTATTCTAAATATGATGCAATTGCACGTTTTAGCCTTAAGTTAAGGGATTTGAGTGAGTATAAAAAGAGATTGAGAAACATGGATGACTTAAATAGATTTGAAAGGGCTCTTTTAAGCTATGGAGTAAGGGAGATTTATAATAGATTAAAGGAAATGGAAAAAAGTAATGATGATGAAGAGGCAAAGACTGCAATGGATTTGACTTATTATTGTTCCGATCTGGATGATAGGGAAATTGAAAGGATTTTTAATGGTCCGATGGATGAAGGTATAGATGCTAAAAAGTTTCTTATGGCCCTTGTATATCTTTCCATGGCTCCTGAGTTGACTGAAAAAATTTTGAAAAAAAGATTTTTTGTGTCGGTTTTTAAGGGGGATCTGGAAAAAAAGGAACTATCTGAAGGTAGTGAGATTAGAGCGGGTGGATATACGTTAAAATTGGTTAGGTTTAAGAATATAGAAAAGGATAAACTACAGTTTGAACTTGAAATTATAAAGGTACCTTTTTGGAGGTGGAAGTTGTTGCCACCGTTTTTGAGAAAATTATTTGTATCAATATTTATTAAAAAGAAAATAAGAAAACATTTTTAGGATTGTAATGGCTCAATTTCAGGATAGTAAAGAATTTCTGGAAAAGTTTTTTGGGAAAAGTGGAGTTTCCTTTTATGTGGTGGATGGAGAAGGGAAAATTTTGTGGGGAGATCATGAGGAATCCTTTCCCATTGAAAAACTACCGGTGGAATGTGGATCTTACTGTTATAGGGTTGTGAAAAAGGGTGATGGAAAAAACTTCTTGATTTCTAAGATAGGTGATTCCTCTGGTAATGACGTGGACATGGGAGATCTTGATGAGCGGGTTTATGCAGTAACAGTTGTTCCCCTTGAAAATGGAAAGTTTGGGGTTCTTAAGCAGGACATAACTTTTTTTAAAAAAATTCAGGAAAATCTCTTTTATAAATATAATTTAAGTGTGATAACCAATCTTGCGGCGGGAATTGCCCATGAGGTAAATAATCCTTTAACTGTAATTCAGGGACTGATAGAGTTTTATTTGAAAACTGGGGAGGATTTTTCCAGGGAAGATCTTGAAAAGATTTTGAAAATGTGTAACAGAATTAAAAGCAGTATTTCACATTTTATGGGATATTTTGATTCCACTTTTTTTGAAAAGATGGAATGTAGTATTTCGCAGTCGATTGAAAATGCGATTTCATTGTATAGAAATTATGCAAAATGTGAGAATGTGGTTGTTGAGTTTATAAAAGGAAAAGATATAGATATAAAGATTGAAAGAAATTTACTTATAAATGCCATATTGAATATTTTAAATAACCTTGGAGAGATATTAAGGGAAAACAGAGGTGAAAGAATAGAGATATCTTTTTATAAAAATGGTAATGTAGTAAATATTCTTTTTGAAATAGACATAGAAAAAAGTGGAGATAAAGTGGAAGATTTTATCTTTCCATATTCCAATTTTAATTGTAAAACGGAAAATATGGGATGTGGCTTTTTAATTGCATATTGGGCTGTAAAAAAAATGGGTGGAGAATTCAAAGTTTTTAAAAAGGTGAATAAATTAAATGTTAATATAACTTTTCCCATTTTTTAAAATGGAGGGGAAATATGGATAGAAAGAAAATAGAAGAGTTTAAGAAAGTTCTTATTGAAAAGAAAAAGGAATTAATAAAGAAAATTGATGAGTTAAAAGAGGATAGTTTAAATGAAAATCTTGAAGATCCTGGAGATCCCGTGGATAGGGCTGTAACTTATAAAGAGAAGGAATTTTTTCTCTCATTGAGGGAAAAGGAAAGTGAAATTCTTGAAAAGATTGAAGATGCCCTTAAAAAAATTGAGAAAGGGAGATATGGAATATGTGAAATTTGTGGCAATGAAATATCGGAGAAGAGATTGGAATTTATACCATGGGCGAGATATTGCATAGAGTGTCAGGAAAAGATAGAAAAAAATATTATAGAGATCTAAATTACTTTTTAGATTTTATCTTTCCCCAGAGGTGTATTTTTTGTAATTCTTTTGTAGAAGATTTTAGTGAATTTGGAGCAGTGTGTTTTAGTTGCAGAAATCTTTTAAGGGAGGAAATTTCGCCACAGATTTTAAAGAATATTGAAAATATTGATTTTCTCGGATATGTGGGTGTATATGACAGAATGTTGAAGATGTGTTTAAATAGGTTTAAATACTTTGGTTTTTTAAATTTATACAGA
>JAMOQF010000184.1 GCA_027064125.1 Acidobacteriota bacterium | reverse complement strand
AAACTTTCAATATCGTCTTTTTTCCCATACTTTGCGAAAAATAAATATCATTTTTCTTGTATTATCCCATAAATCCTAACTTCTCAAACTCACCGAGAATTGCTGTTATGAAATATCAATAAAATTTAGACAAAGAAATTAGGAAGAAATCAGAAGAAAAAAATAAGGGGATCCTACCTCTTGTTAAATCTCCTTCCAGAAATCTCAGGACAGATGTCGTCCTTAACAAGATAAAATGTTTTTTTGAATATAACGAGATAATTCTATTAAAACATATATGTTTTTAAAGAAAAAATTCTTAAATAAGACCTTTTTGTCTTAAAATCTCTTTTGCTTCATATCCACTGATTCTAAGATATATGGCAGTAGTGGTTAAGGCAGAATGCCCTAAAATATCCTGAACCACTGTAACAGGCACTCCAGCTTTTAAGAGTTCAATAGCCCGTGTATGTCTAAGAATATGCGGATGAGCAAGATTTCTAGGTATCATTGCTTCTTCTGCTCTAGCGTAAAAAATCCGTCTAAAGTTCCCCTGATCTAATTTAAATGTTTTGCCCCTCTGTTCAGGAAATTCAGCAAGGTAGGTAGCGATTTCAGCTATAACATTGCTAGGAACAGGTATAATGCGAGAGTGATTTTTGTTTTTAGGATTATGCCTTTTAAGGGTGATTAGCTTTATCTCAGCTTGTCTAAAATCTATATCTGTCTGATCATTTATTTGTAATACTTCTCCGATCCTGGCACCTGTAAATCTGAGGACCAAGAAAGCAAGCCAGTAACGTCCCCTGATTTTTCTCTTTGTGACAGTTGGGCTTTTGTCAAACCAAGTTTGAAATGCTTCTACAAGGTCATTAAGCTGTGTTGGGGTCAAATATTGAATAGGAGCTGAGGCTATCATTGGAAAAGAGTTTTTAACGACCAAATGTGCCATATTTTTTAATCCTTTTTTCCAACTTTTACATTATTTCTTTTAAAGTAATAGTGTTTATTTTTACCCAAAAAAATAACCAAGTCAATGTTTTTAATAAAACAAAAAAAGTGCGATAGTGCTAAAGAAGGATTTAATTGGGAGATAGCTAGAGGCCATAAAAAGGAGCTGTAAACGTTTTACACGGAAATGGAAATTTCCGTGTATTTTTTGTTGAAATTTTAGATCCCAAGCAAAAGAGAGTGACTTTATTTTTTCTCCCTTAATGCCCGATCCTTAAAATCAGGCTCCTTAAGCTACAGAATTTCCCAGCAGCCAATCGACGGAGCGTATGTCATGTATCCGTCGTAATGCCTAACCCTTGTAATTGTGGTAAACTTGATGTCGGAAAGGGCGTTTTCGAGGCTATACCAGACACATGCCCAATCGAAACTTGAAGCATCCTGGTTAACAGGACTGCACATTAGTGCAGTTTTGTTAACCAGGTGAAAAAACAATGCTAAAAAATTTTGGATAAAATGTTTTTGGTTGTTTTTAGATTTTATATATCAAGCATGGATAGGTATCTTTACAGCAAGTGTTGTGAGTATTATCCTTGGTGAAAAAATCCTGGAGGGAAAAATGAAAGAATTATTTATTATATTTGTGATATTATCTATTGCAGGAATTATCCCCGCAATCTGGATATTATATAAAAATAAAGAAATAATAAAAAGAAAAATGTTAAAATAGTAATTAGTTAGCAGGTCAAGAAGTAAGTAAATCAAAATTCCTAATCAAGATATAATTATGCCTAAAAATGTAATAGATGCTATAGAAAACGCCTTTGATCAAGAAAAGGCATCTGTACTCATTAATGCTTTAAAAGACACTTTAGATACTCTTCAAAAAAAAGCTAGAGATCAGGAAGTGTTAATAAAAGCTAAGATTAAAGATGAAATATTAAATGGATTGGTTACACGAGATGTTTTTCAGTCTGAAATAAAAAGATTGGAAGAAAAGATTGATCAGGAAAGCGAAAAACTTGTAATTAAAATTGATCAAAAAGGTGAAAAAGTAAAAAACAGCTTGATAAAATGGTTAATTGTTTTTTTTGTTGCTCAAATAGCTGTTTTTTTCAGTATAATTCAGATGCTAAAATAAAAACGAAATTCTTCTGTGGTCGTTTTTTTGTAGTTGTTATTTTGTCCTCAGATCCACGTAATGCCCTCTATTTTCGCTTTTTGACGAAAATTTGATTTATATAATATGGACCTGGCTAAAAAAAAAACGAAATGCGGCCGATTTTGAGCATGTTAGCAAGCAAGCGTGGCATGGCCGAGCAACATAAATTAAACATTCAGAGGCAGCCTGGGGGTATCCTTTTTTTAGTCGGGGAAGAGGGGGAGGGATAACTCCCCCCCCTCTTCCCCTTCTATAATATACTATAATATATTCTATAGCTGGTGGCTATTAGGGGTAACCTTGCCTATTTTAGGTAGCTGTTAAGGGTAACCTTGGTGGCTATTAAGGGTAACTTTTTATTCCTGGTGGCTATTAGGGGTAACCTTATCCTTATAAGGATCTTTAAAAAAAAGTGTGTTCTGCGAATTGCTGTATACTATTATGTTATTTTTAAGCCGAATATCCCCTAAAAATTTAAGTCTTGAAAAATTTGAAGTAATAATTTTTCTTTTTTGCGATTTTTTGATTTTATTTAGGTTTTGCCAGGCCGGATCGATAATTTGTAAGATATCGTCTAATTTAAATTGAAAGCTCTGGTGTGTTATGCAAAATCTGGCAAAACTCTGAAGTAAGGGATCCCTTAGATCGTATATTTTAGCTACAAACTCTTTTAACTTTCTTTGCGAGTATGCATACATTATTATGTCTTCTCTAACCAATCGGATATAATTAGGGGAAAGCCTAACATACATTTTTTTAACTTTTGTATCAATCCCAAGTCTCTTTAATTTCGCCGTTGTTTCTTTATCTACAATTTCTTCTATTTCAACTCGTTCCACAATTGCCATTTCACTTATTACTTTTGTTTTATTGTTTCTTCTCCACTCTAAAATAATTGTTGCATGCCTTAGTTCTTTTAACTTTTCTATCCAATACCTCGTTTCGTATTTTTTCCCAAGATGTTTATTTAAAAATTTTTTTAATTTTGTTGGAGAAAATAATAAATCGACGGTTCCATCTGGCATGATTGCTCGTTTTTCATAGACGCAGAAAAGGCCGTCTAATGCGTTTCTGTGTTGCTGTGTAAGTTTAAAGGGTGCCGTTATTTTAAATCGACCGTATTTATTTTCAATTTCTAAATTATACTTCTCTCTTTTTGTCCTAATTAAGGGTAGGAAAATTGGAAAACGGCTCTGCATAACAGTGCTATAATATCTCTGTTGTTGTTTTTTTTGTTGTTGTTTTTCCATTGCCTTTATCCTTAAAATATAAACAAAATTAAAATGGAAGTGCTGGATCGTCTTCTGTTACGTCTTGCCATCTATTTTTCTTTTTTTCTTTTTTCTTTTATTTTTTTTGACGTCTGATGAATATGTCTCGACTTCTTCGAAAATTTGCCAGTATTCATCGTGCTTTTTAGCGTAGTATGGTTTGTTTTGATATCGGTCCGAAACATCGTTTGCCTTTATAATAGTAAAAATGTAATATCCCGGATTTTGGCTGTCTCGCTGAATGTTAACTACAAATTGGTTTAGGTTAACCATCTCGACTCCTCCATAAATTCTGTCAACTGTGTCTAGTTTTGTATTTTTGTTAAGGTGTGAAATAGTTAATACATTTATCTTGTGTTTGTTTAAAATTTCGCAAAATTCCATATATGTTTGAGCGTAATCTCTGGTATTTAGGACACAAATTACTGGATCTACCACTAATAATTCTATATTTTTTTTCCTGCAGAAAGAAAGAAGTATACTAATGGCGTCTTTGTTCAGCGAACAATTGTTGTATTCTTTTATAAAACAGCTCTTTAATATTTTTTTACATTTTTGGTTCGCAATCATCACATTTTTTCGCAGGTGTTCTAATATAATTTCTTGGTCATAATTTTTCTTTTCCTTTAGCAACCTGGCAACTGCCTTAATTGTTTTGTATGTCTTTTTCCCGTTCTTATCTTCAAAATTACAGATAAGTGACTTTACTTTTTTATGGGGCCGCAAAAATAAAAGAGGTTCGCCTATGGACATGTAGCAAGCGAATTGGGTTGCAAAACTACTTTTCCCTATCCCTCCTATCGCCGTTAGCAACATGCTAGAATGTTCTAGCACCCCAGATTTTTTATCCTTATCTTCCAGGATCGTTAATAAAAAACTATCTTCTTCTTCGAGCTTCGGCCAATCACTTTCCGTCAGATCGTCCTCTTCCTTACTTATTTCTTCTATCTTTTCTATTTCCTTTTTTATCTCCTCTAACTTTAGATAACTAATTCTTTTTCTTAACTTTTTTTCTTTAAGCTTTTTGGCCAGGTCGATGACGGTGGAGTCGAAGGTGAAAATGTCCAACGTTGCCAAATCCACCAGGTTGTTTAGGACGTAAGGGGATTCCATCCCCATCTCCTGGGCCACAGAATAGACGTCTATTTCATTATCTGTTCTTGACAATTTTTTAAGGATTCTAAATAGTTGGCGATGAAAGGGCAAGGTGAAATCTTCCTGGTCCAAAAAATTAATCAATTTCGGCGTGATTTCCGACTCCGACCTGGTTAGGATTTTGTTAAGGATTACAGCTTCTATTTCTGCTTGACTTTCCTGCCTAGTCAGCATATCATTCTTTCTGCCGGCGTTATTTTGTGCATTATAATAAGCAGTATTTTTGTGCGTTCCTGTCACAGCAGGAGCGCTTTTTTTTGTTTTGATTTCGTTCATATCTACTCCCCTTTTTTTTCTTTTTTTAAAAAAACAAAAATCCTGGGATAGTTTGTCCTGGGAAAAATTTTCTAAATATTATATATTTATCTCCTTTATAGAATTTCAGACAGCATCTGTTGTTGTATTTTGTGTATATCATAATATATATTGCCTCTATCTTATTTTCTATACACTTTGCTGTCGTTCAATATTATCTTTATTTCCTTTTCAGTTATTTGTTTCATACTACACTTCTTTTTTTATCTTTTTATATATAATGTATATAATGTATTTTGTTTGTAAAAAATAATAATGTAAAAAGTCTTTTTTTAACTTTTTTAAATACAAAAAATATATTTTTTTTGTATGATAAAAACTAAAAAATAATTTTTTTTGTATTTTTTATGTCTTGAAAAATTTTTTAATTTTTTTTATAAACAAAAAAAAGATATTAAATTCAACTTTATTTTTTATATCCAAAAAATTTTTGTTTTTTAAAAAGGAGGGTAGGTTATGGAAACTTATCTTGGAATAGACATTGGTTATGGAGATACCAAAGTAGTTTATATTGATTCAAATTTTTCTATTTTAAATTCTTTTTCTTTTCCTACACTGGTAGCATTTTATACACCATCTTCTATGGAAAAGAAAAATTTGATTATTTCATATGGTGGTAAGGAGTTCGTTATAGGTAATGAGGCGAGAGGTGAAGCTAGTTGTTTTTCTCCTGTAGATTTTGAAGACATGAAGGAGTTTGCCCCCTTAATATTAAAGGGGATTATGCAGATGAATAATTTTAAAGAACCAGAGGATGTTTTGATATGTGCAAGTTTGCCTCCTGGTTGGTGGCCATACAGGAAAGAGTTTGAAAAAGCCTTGCAAAGGGAGCAATCATCATCCGTTGTGGTAGTTCCACAAGGACATGGAGCATTTGTAACAGCAGCCAGACAGGAAGAGATGGAAAGAGGCGAGCTAGTACTGGTGCTGGATTTTGGATTTAATACAGTGAATTATCTATTGATAGAGGTAATAGAACCAGATGGGAGTGATTTCCAGATAAACAAGGGTGACACGATAGTAGGGATGGGAATTATAAGGCTGGTGGATTTTTTTAAAAACAAACTTAATGGGGAGTTAAAGAAGTTACCAGACCGAGCAATAAGGGAGATGTTGAAGAAAGGGGAGTGCAAGATATATGAAGAGAAGTTGGATTTTAGTGGTCCCAAGAGACGGGCAATAGAGGAATATTGCACATTGTTGATGATGGAATTGAAGAAGACGGTGGGCGAAATATGGAGAGAAGTAGATGCTATGGTCTGCAGTGGTGGTGGAGTGTATTATTTTAATCCGATAAAGAATTTGCCTCATCACAGGATTATAGTTCCAGAGAGGCCGGAATATGCAAATGCGGAGGGTCAGGCAATATGGCTGGCAAAAAACATAGTAGATTGACATCCTGGTTACCTAAACTGCACTTTTTTGTATTTGTGCAGTCGTCCCTGCACCAGGCACAGGAACTGACCTTTTTACCACCCTTTTCCAGTCCCCTGAGAGAGTATCCGTCTTAAGGGAGAGAAGTCTCTTACAAAGGACTTCCCGAGAAAAGGGAAAGTGAAGGCTGCTCTGAGGACTCTCCAGCTTTTAAAAAAATCCCTCACAGGCTTGTTCCCTCCAGAAGCCTGATCTTGAGAAGTTGAATCACCATCAAAGCTTATATGTATAAATTGAGCTTTTATCTCTTTAATATGACTATGTATCTTAAATAGCTCTTTTCTGATAGGTATCTTTTTCCATTTATTCTTTTCAGTTCGAAGCTTATCTTTAAACTCTGCCTTTTTTGATTCTAAAATCTCTGATGCCTATTCTAAAAACTCTTTTTTAGAAAGAAGATCTTTGTAATTCTTAGGT
>JAMOQF010000183.1 GCA_027064125.1 Acidobacteriota bacterium | reverse complement strand
GAAATTTTATCTATTCTCAGGTGATCTGACTAAGAATATTGGAGATCTCGGCGAAGAGAAGGAAAAGTTGTTGAGACTTTTTAATCTTGAAGGAATTGGATCTAAAAAGGAAATTAAATTTTTGGGGGAGGATGTTTCTGGGGGAGAGGCACAGAGAATATCTATTTTAAGGGGTCTTTTAAAGGGAGGGGATATTTTTTTAATTGATGAGATAACCTCCTCACTTGACAGTTTAACCGAGGAAAGAATCTTCTCCATTTTGAGGGAATTTTTAAAGGGAAAAACTGCATTAATAGTTGCCCATAGGCTTTCATCCATTAAATGGGTGGATAGGATATTGGTTCTGGATGGGGGAGTGATAAAGGAAGAGGGAACCCATGAAGCGTTGATAAAATTAAGGGGACTATACTATCATTTTTATCTACTTCAGAAACTGGAAGGGGAGAATTACTGAAAAAATATTTTTTCTCCTACATCTTCATCTAAGAGTTTGAAAACATGTTTTGCGATTTCCTTTTTGTTGGAGAAATCCTTTTGCTTTAAAAAGTTAATTTTTTTGTGATTTATCCTGAGCCATCTCAGGGCAAATGGGAGAAGATCCTTTCCAAAAAATCTCACATTTCGTGGAGTTTTTTGCAGAAATAGAAAGTCATTTAGAAGTTTTTCTATTTTGTCTTTATCTATTTTATCTCTATGTTCATTTAGTAAGATAATCCCCTTTTCTCTATTTATCATTGAAATTTGGATGAGATACTCCTCTTCACATTTTAAAATTACCACAAGATTATCATTTAAAGTCTCTTCCATAAAGGGTATTGTGGAATCTTCCCTTATATTGATTGATGGTTTTAATTTTTTTATCAAATAGGCCTCTTCAAGAATTGCTTCAAACTCAGTATTTGTTTTTTTAAAGGTAATTTCTTCTGTAAAGGTTTGAATTTTTATCAGTTTTTCATCGTTTTTTTCCTTTGTGGTAAAATAGGATGAAACCCTTTTTCTAAGATTTTTGCTTTTTCCTATGTAGATTATTTCTCCCTGTGCTGACTTGAAGAAATAGACACCACTACACTGGGGAAGGTTAGCCAGAAATCTCCTGTTGAATTTCTTACCACTAAAATCAAAGGAAGTCCCTTTTGAGAAAATAAATTTCTTTAATTCCGAAAAATTTTTGATTGAATGTCTCTTTAACTTTTCCAGAATGATACTTTCATTTTTTATAATGTTTTCAGTTATGTCAAAGAGTTCAATTTCTCTTTCCCTGATTTTTAAAATTTTTTCTTTAATTTCAAGTGATTCTAAAAAAGAGGAAAGCCTTATTATATTTTCAAGGAAGATTCCACCATTTTCTAAAAATCTCAATAGATTTTTACCACCGGAGATTCCATGAAAAAAAACAATTTTTTCTCTATCTGTTATTTTTGCTATTTCAGGTACCAATTTCCTTAAGTTAAGGGGCTCAATTTTAAAGGGTATTTCCATTTTTATTTTTTGAATGGTTTTCTTTAATGTTCTTTCATTGTCTGATAATAGGAAATATCTATTCTGGGTTTTTTTCTCTTTAATTTCACAAATTGAAATCAGGAAAAAAAATTCTTTTAGATTGGGTTGAAACATTTGTGAAACAATAAATAGCAAACCTGATTTAGAAATTTCTTTTTCATTTAAATGATAGGAATCAATTTTCCATTTGTCGTTATTTTCTTTGAACCTGGGATCTCTTTTTAATGTTTCCCTGATAATTTTTATTACAGTGGGATTACATAAGTTTACGTTGAAGAATTTTTTTGCTATTTCTTCAGTTGTAATTTCTTCATTTACATCCCTTAGATAGTTATAAATTTTTTCGTTTAATTCATTCATATATTTTTTTTGGATAAAATCAAAAAATAAATTATAATTTTTTTTAAATTAAAGAGGAAGAAGAAAATGAATTTTTCAAAGAGAGTTTCAAGAATAGAGCCTTCTAAAACTTTACAGGTGCTTTCTAAGGTAAGGGAATATAAGCAAAGGGGATTTGATGTGGTGGATTTGGGTGCTGGGGAACCGGATTTTGAAACACCTCGGCATATAAGGGAGGCGTGTAAGTTATCCCTTGACAGGGGGTTTACCAAGTATGCTCCCACCGGTGGTATACTTGAATTAAAAAAAGCAGTTATTGAAACATATGAAAAGGAATTTGGGGTATCCTTTGATCTGGATGAGATTATTATAACAATAGGTGGTAAACAGGGGATTTCTTCCTGCATTATGGCGCTTGTCAATGAGGGGGATAAGGTTTTGCTTCCCACTCCCTACTGGGTTAGCTACCTTCAGGTAATAAAAATGGAAGGAGGAGATACCATACCAATTAATTTAAATGTAGATGGGAATTTTAAATTGACTTTAGAGGATGTTAAAAAAAATTATATTGAGGGTGTGAAATTATTAATAATAAATTCCCCAAATAATCCCACTGGTAGTGTTTATGATAGGGATGAACTTAAAAAAATTGTAAAATTTTGTGTTGAAAAGGATATGGCAATAATATCTGATGAGTGTTATTATAAACTTGTATATCCTCCTGAAACTCCCTTTTCTCTTGCCAGTATGGGCAGGAAATATCTTTCAAATTTAATAATAGCAGGATCTCTGTCAAAGACCTTCTGTATGACTGGTTGGAGAATTGGATATGTAATCTCCAATAGGGAATTGATAAAACAACTTAAGAAAATTGAATCCCATACTACATCTGGCCCCACCACTTTTTGTCAATATGCGGCAGTTGAAGCATTTAAGGGTCCTCAGGATTATCTGAGATCTATGGTGGATGCATATAAGGAGAGAAGGGATTTTGTTTTGAATGAATTGGAGAAAATTGACAATTTAAAAACCTATGTTCCTGAGGGTGCCTTTTATGTATTTCCGGACATAGGCTGGTATATTGAGAGAGGTTATTGGAGAGATTGTGAGGATTTTGCAAGGGATTTAATAGAGAAGTATTATGTTGGTGTTACCCCTGGTTCTGCCTTTGGCGCAAAAGATCATGTGAGGATTTCATATGCCACTTCTATGGAGAAATTAAAGGAAGGTTTAAGGAGGATTAGAAATTTAATATTAACAAAAATGGAGGAGGAATTAGATGAAAATAGAGAATAAGTTTATTTTTAAGGAATACGATATTAGGGGAATAGTGGGAGTTGAGATCCCATTACAACTTGTCTATCACATTGGAAGGGCTATAGGGAGCATAGTAAAAAGAAATGGTGGAAGTAAAATTTCTGTGGGAAGGGATGGTAGACTCAGTGGAAAATCATTTTTTAAAGAGTTTACAAAGGGAATAATTGAATGTGGAATAGATGTTCTTGACCTTGGTATGGTTCCCACTCCTCTGATGTATTTTTCCCTTTTTAAATATGACCTTGATGGTGGTGTGGAAATTACTGCCAGCCATAATCCTCCGGAATATAATGGTTTTAAAATTTGTGTGGGGAAAGAGACGATTTATGGAAAAGAGATAAAAAAAATTGCTGAAATAATTGAAAAGGAAGATTATGAAAGTGGAATAGGTGGGATTGAAATAGTTGACGTGGTTAAAGATTATTCAGATTATATATTAAAAAGTTTTTCAAATATGTCGGGAGGAATGAAAATTGCAATGGACTGCGGCAATGGCACTGCGGGAATTGTGGCACCTGAGATTTTTAGAAATCTGGGATTTACGGTTGAGGAACTTTTTAGTGAGGTTGATGGAAGATTTCCCAATCATATAGCAGATCCCACAAAAGAGGAAACTTTAAAGTGGATTAGGGAAGTGGTATTATCTCAAAAGTTGCCCCTTGGAATTGCATTTGATGGGGATGTGGATAGGATAGGGGTAATTGATGAAAATGGAAAATATATTCAGGGCGACATGTTGTTGACTTTGTATGCCCTTGAATTATTAAAGAAAGAAAAAGGGATTAAAGTGGTTTCAGAGGTGAAGGCCTCTGTTGTGTTTTATGATCTTGTTAAAAAGGCAGGGGGGATACCCATTATGTGGAAGGCGGGACATTCTTTAATAAAGGCGAAAATGCATGAAGAAAATGCCCCCCTTGGGGGAGAAGTCAGTGGACACATGTTTTTTAGGGATAGATATTTTGGGTATGATGATGCCATTTATGCGGCTTTGAGGCTAATGGAGATAATCTCTTTAGAAGGGGAGAATTTATCCTATTTTTTTAAAGATTTTCCCAAAACGTTTGCATCTCCTGAAATTAGAATTCCCTGTCCAGAAACTATAAAAAAAGTTGTGGTTGAGAAGATAAAAGAGGATTACTCAAAATATAACATAATAGATATAGATGGTGTTAGAATAGATTTTGGAAGTGGGTGGGCTCTTGTAAGACCTTCTAATACCCAACCTGTTCTGGTTTTAAGATTTGAAGCATATGATAGGGATTTTTTTGAAAAAATTTCTAAAGAAATAGAAGCAAAAACCAAGAAATATATTGAGAGATATAAAAAATGAAGTCACTTAAATTTTATAAGGCAACTGGTCAGGGAAATGACTATATTGTTATTGAAGATTTTGAAGGATTTGAATTGACTCCTCATTTTGTAAAATCCATGTGTGATAGACATAGGGGAGTAGGTGGTGATGGGGTAATTCTCTTTGAAAAAAAAGATAAAATTTTTGCCAGAATCTTTAACAGTGATGGTTCTGAGGCTGAAATTTCGGGAAATGGAATTAGATGCCTTGCATCTGTTCTACATTTTTCAGGAGTTGGTGAGAAAATTTTAAAAATTGAGACTTTGCATGGTGTAAGAGATGTTGTTTTGAAGGATGTTGAAAGTGATTTAGAATATATTTTTGAGATGAATCTTGGAAAGGTTAATAAAATTGAAGATGTTGTGGTTTTTTTGGAAGGGAAAAAAATTTGGATAAATGGAATTTATGTGGAACTTGCAAATCCTCATTTTGTTATTTTTAAAAAAGATTTTAACAAAGAGGAGTTATTTTCTCTTGGCCCTCTTATTGAAAAAAATAGTCTTTTTAAAAGAGGAGTAAATGTGGAGTTTGCAAAGGTGCTTTCCGAAAAGGAGATATTCTCCTATTTTTGGGAAAGGGGGGTGGGATATACCCTTTCTTCCGGCACGGGGGCTGCTGCTTCAGCAATTGCTACAATTGAGAGGTTTCATTTGAAGAGTGAAATAACAGTCTACACTGAGGGTGGAGATTATCTTGTTAGGGATGTTGATGGAGAAATAATTCAACGTGGACAGGCTAAGGTACTTTATAAGGGAGAATACTACTATTTATGAAAGGGATATCTGTCATTTGTGTTGAAATAATGGGAAGTGGAAATATTGGTTCTGTAGCAAGGGCCATGAAAAATATGGGGGTTTCAGATTTAATTCTTGTGAATCCACAAACGGAAATTAATGAAGATACCAGAAAGATGGCTGTTGGAGCCTATGACATTGTTGAGAAGGCAAGGATTGTGGATGGCTTGGAGGCCATTCAAAATGAATTTGACATATTGATAGGGACATCTGCAAGAAGTGGCAAACTTCGTCAAAATATTCTTACCCCTCGAGAATTAGCTTTGAAATTTGAAGAGGATTGGAAGGATAGAAGAATAGGATTACTTTTTGGAAGGGAAGACAGCGGTCTTTCAAGAGAAAATCTTTTCATCTGCGATTTCATAGTGAAAATTCCAACAGTGAAGGATTTTAAATCTCTGAATATTTCCCAGGCAGTTTTAATTGTACTCTATGAACTTTTTTTAGTGGAGAGTGGCATAAAGAAATTTTCTTCAGGTATCAAAAGTAAGCCTTCCACTTCCTGGGAGAGGGAACTCCTCTTTTCCCACATTGAGGATGTGCTTTTGAATGTGGGATTTTTACATGAAAGTAATCCCAAAAGGATAATGTTTACCATCAGGCAGATTTTTTCTCGATGTTCACTTTCCAGGAGAGATGTACAGATATTACATGGGGTGTTTAGTCAGTTTAAGGTTCTCATTGAAAAGTCAGATGTTGATCTCAAAAAATAGAAATATTTTAATTAGTAAATGTATTCTTGGCGTAAACTGCAGGTATAATTGTGGAAATAAGGAAAATTCTTCACTTATAAACTTTTTGCTGGAAGATGGATTTAATTTGGTCCCGGTTTGTCCGGAAGAACTTGGGGGACTTGAAACGCCTCGTTTGCCTTCCTTTTTCCTGAGTGAAGGTTTTACTTTAAAAAGTGAAGATGGAAAAGATGTAACTGAATATTTTTTAAGAGGGGCAAAGTTGACTTTGATGATTGCAAATGAGATTAAACCAGACCTGATAATTTTTGTTGATAAATCTCCTTCATGTGGGGTAAATAGAATTTATAGAAATGGTAACCTCATTGAGGGAAAAGGCATAACTACTCACCTTTTGATTCGTAATGGATACAGGGTAATTTCCCTTGAAGATTTTTTACAAATAATGTAAAAAGAATCCTTTTTTAAAAAAATATTTGATTTTTAAAAAATAATTGTAGTAAACTTAAAAAGAAGGTGGAAATATGTTTTTTTGTAGAAATGATATATGAGATATAAATTTTGGATCGGGTTCTGATCCCTATTTGCTAAGTTTTTCTTTTGTAATATTTTTAAATCCTTTTCATAACAGGAGGTATATATGAAGAGAGCAGTGAAGGTGAGTGTATTCCTCCTGGCATTATATTTACTTATGTTGGGTTACAGTTATGGAGATGGGGAGTACGAGTTTATATCGCGGAATTTAC
>JAMOQF010000182.1 GCA_027064125.1 Acidobacteriota bacterium | reverse complement strand
CTGACACTTTTAACTTCTTTTTTTTAAACTTGTCTAACACTAAATTCAAATTTATATAACCCACAGATTTTTTTACCTGGTCTCTTTTTACCATACAGGAGAGTTCAGAAAAATTTTTTACGAAATAGTAAATTTCCTTGACAGAAATTTTTAAGATTTCCTAAAATAAAATCAAATGAAAGCAGGTAGTTTTGAGAAAAAGGATTTTTGGTGTCTATTTAAGTGCTGGCTGGAGGAAAGGACTTTATGTAAGGAACCTGATTTATTCTGGGGTAAGGGCATTATCCTTATAGGTGGTAGAAAGAAAAGATGTTTATACTTAACTTAAAAAATTTAAAACGAAAGATAAAAGAGTATTTGGAGAGTACAAATATATTTTCCATTAATAGATGGATATTTTTTTCTATTTTGTGGTTTACATTTTTTGGTGTTTTCTCTTTTTATGACTGGGTGAATGGGGTTTTTAATATTAAGATCAATAAAAACATATATGCATTAGAAGTTGGATTTGCTTTTTATTCTGGTTTGACAGTTTTATGGGGAAATTATTTTTATATGATCGTAAAACCTTTTATAAATAGGTATTTGGACGTTATGGAATATATGTCACATCTATATGTTAAGTTTAGAAAAAGAAATTATAGAATAATTTATTATTTAAGTATCTTTTTTATTTACTTTTTTGTAGATTTTTTTAAGAAATATACTTTTCGTCCAGTTGATGTAAATTCCGTTTTTACTCCCATTTTTGGATTAGGTTTATATTATTTTTTTTATTCTATTATTAAGATTTGTAGCAATTTTGTGGTAGTAAAAGAGGTAGTTAACATTTTAGAAAGGGATAAAAATGAAATAAGAAGGTTTAAATGGAATGTTTTCATAAGTGAGTTTTCCCCTGTAGCTTTAATGTTAATAATTTTGTTAATAGAGATTATTTTTAAAGTGTTGATTTTTATAAGACTTTTTATAATAGTGATAATTATAGCCCAGATTATTCTTTATTTTGTGTTAATAAAAGAAATGAAGAGACTTGGTGGAATACTAATAAATGAAGAAAGGTATTTGAATTTATTGGATAGATTAAAAGAGTTAAAGTATTCATTGGAGGATATATTAAAGTAGTTTCTTTGATATAAAATTTCAATATTTTATAAAGTAAGATGAAAGAAAAAAGATTTGTAAAGATTGGAAGTAATGAGTCATTGTATGATGGAAGTGGAAATTTAATGAAAAAATATGTGTGGAATCCGGATAGGCCCTGGGGAACAGATCCTTTGTGGATGGAAGATGGGAGTGGAAACAGATATTACTACATAAACGATCACTTATTTACACCTCAGAAGATGATTGACACATCAGGCAACACAGTCTGGCAGGCTGATTGGGATAGTTTTGGAACTCTCACAATAACCATAAACACAGTTGAAAACAACTTAAGATTTCCAGGGCAGTATTATGACAGTGAAATAGGATTTTATTATAATTTTCACAGATACTACATGCCAGAAGTTGGGAGATATCTCAGGGAGGATCCTGCAGGTGGTAGTGGTAATTATTTTTACGTCAATTCAAATCCTGTAAGTTTTGTGGATTATTTAGGACTTATTCCAAGTAATTCAGATTTTCACTGCTGGATAGTGTGTGATTGGGCTGATATTCCTAAGTGGCTTGGGATGGCTTTGAGATTTTTACACTGCTGGCTTGAGTGGGGAAGTGATGATCCTCTAATTGAAGGTAGTAATTCTTCTTGGGGAATGTACCCGGATAGGGAACATTGTTGCTATGATAGAGTCGGAAATAAACATGGAGATAGAGAAGGAATAATTCTATATGAATTATCAGAGGATTGTTGTTGTAAAATTTTTAAAGATCCACCTAAAAGTGATGAGAATTCTCATATGTATATAATTGGAAATGGAACATGTAATACTGTTTTGCAGGATTATTTAAGGAAAGTATGTCCAAAAGTAGGATATGGTCCGCCTCCTATACCTGTAAGATTTGGATTAATGGTTGGATGGAGGGGATTACTGGGATCGGCCTGGAAGGAGCTAAGGAATAGGTTGAGACAGGATAGAATAATTGTTGGATGGGGGTATTGAAGGTATTTACGAGTGTTTATAACGAGGGGTTATTGTGAAGGTATTAAATGTAATAAATGGAAAAAGAATGTTTCATGTAGTTAATCTTTTGCTGTTGATTAATTTGTTAGTGGTGGTTGGGGTAATTAAAGGTAGTGGGAAGTATTTAAAAGAGAATTTAGCGTATGTGGAGCCTTCAAGGGATAAAATTTACATTTATCCATCTGGTAAGAAAACTGAAAAGGTTTTTTATCTTCCATCTGGACATGAAGTGGTTTATTTGAAGTGGCTTTATTTAAAAAATAGGCTTTACTATGTGGAGCATGATGATAAATTAAAAGTATATGACGGCAAAATATTAAGTATTGATGACATGAAAGTTAAAAGGTTTGAAGATGAAGTTGGGGAGAAAATTTTAAATACAGTAAAGAATAATTTCGGGGTTAGTTATATAGATTTTCTAAAGGTGGATTTTAACGAGAGTAAGGAATATATGTTTTTTCGTGTTTTGAATACCCCCATAAAAGATGTAACCTCTATGGTTATAGTGAGAAAAAGCGATGGAGAGGTAATTTTATTGAATAAAAGAATTGTCTGGTATGACGTTTCACCAGATGAGAGATACGTTGTTTATTCAACCTTTGTTGATAATCAAAATTTGCATACAGGCAGGCGGGAAGAGATATTATATTTATTTGATTTGAAAAAGGGGAAAAGTGTTTTTCTGACATGTGGAAGGCATCCGGTTTTTTGTGGAAATAGTTCCTTAATCTATTTGAAGTATAGTGAAAGTTGGAGATTGTCTCCCATGAAATATGATTTAATTAGTGGAAAGATTCAACCAGTGAGAAATCCCTGGTCAGGGGTGCCTTATAACATTATATGGAAGGAGTTTGATTGCTGGGAGTTATCCGGGTGTTATAATTTGTACTTTACCCGGAGAAGCGGGATGTTATGCGGGTTGGTTTTAATAAAATTTGATTTAACTACGGGAACCAAAGAGTTTGTGTCAATGGGTGTGGAGTGTTTTTCAGTTTCCAGATGAGGGGTGAAGATGTGAAGGTAAGGGATTTTATTAAGGAACTTATTGATTTTTTATGTATAGGAGGTGTGAGGAGTTATTTTTTTTCCATAAGTTTTGGATTTATATTTTTTATTTTGGGGTTAATTGGAGTACTATTTATAACGGTATGGGATAGTTTGTATCATTTAATGGATATATATTTGGTCAAGCTATTTGTGTATTTTTATTTATTCTTTGGGAAGATCCTATCCTTTGTATTGGGAAAGGGATTTGCTAATTCTTATGTTAATGCTTATCCCATGTTTCTCTACAGCGTTTCAGTAATTTATATATTATATTTGTTCCTTTTGGTTGGATTAAATTTTGGAAATCTGCTGGGATGGATAATGGGGAGATTGTTTAAAAGGCTTTTTTTGAAATTAAAATCCAGAGGTAAAGGAAAAGGTGGGTAGATTTGAGAAAAGGTATGCCTTTTGCATAGGTATTAATAATTGCTACTGGCAATTAATTTACAATCTACCAGAACTTAAAGGGCGGCTTTATGAAATGGGGGGTCTCTGTAATGCTACCTCTCTAAAAAAGGTGTATCTTCATGTAAGATATGGTCTATTAAGGTGGTGGGTATAATATGCTTGGTAAATGGACAAGAAAGGTTGTTGAGTTAATCTGTGTAAACAGAATTTCAAATTACACCCTTCTTCTAACTTTTGGTGTTTCATTTTCATTAATCGGGCTCATAGCTTCCTCTATGGAGTTTAGAAATATTATTATATTTTTACGTATATACGGCAACACCATTTTAGAATATTTTTCCGGTGGGTTCATCATAAGTATTATATCAATATTTCTTTTCCTTTTAAGTCCTTTCTGCGTTATGCTTATTTACCTATTAAATGTATATATTTTCTTTTGGGTTGGAGTAAAATTTGGAAATATAATTGGAGGAATCTGGTCTAAGGAAACTTTCGGGGGAAAAAAGGAAAAAGCAGTTAGATTTTTAAATAAGAGAAATGCTTTTTTCATTTTTAATCTATTGTTATTCTCTTTTATCTTATTTATCCTTATAAAAGGGATATTGATATATCACATCTGGGAAGGGAAAAGACTTCCGGTGCACGGTGAGATTAATCTGGCATTTGTAAGGGAAGAGAGAAAGGGGGAGGCTTTATATTGCTATCTATCTAAAGAGAGAAAATTAAAAAAGATTTACCACATCTCTCCAGAGAGGGATATCATATGGTTAAATTGGCTACTTTTTGAAGATAAACTTTTTTTTGTGGAGTGTTCTTGTACACAAAATGGTGTGCGTAAAGGGATTGTGATTATTGATTGTAAAAATGAGAAGATAGTGGATGTAGAGGATGTGATAGGCAGGTCAAATTTAGAGAGGGTGATGGATGTATTAAATGTTAAAAATGAAGATAAAATATGGAAGAGGTGTAGGTTAGTTAATATTGGGAAGAAGTACAATTATTTTCTATACGATTTAGATGCTTCAGCCTTTAAGGGTACTTTGCTAATAGAGAGAAGGAGTGATGGGGAGTTGATAAGGGTGAAGGGTGTTTCCTGTTGTCATCTGGATATATCACCTGATGAGAGGTATATTGTTTATAGCTTGAGGGGTGAAAATTGTCTTAAAAATGGTAAGATATATCTATTTGACATAGAGAAGAGGGAGAAAATCTTTTTGTGTGAAGGGGAATATCCCTTTTTTTACAGGGGTTCTCAGGAGATAGTTTACAGATATAGTGTGGATAGAACTTCTCAGAAAGTAGTATATAGGGATATTGATTTGGTGTGGGGAGGATTGATGAAATATGATTTAAGGAAAAAAGAGTTTAGCATTTTTATTAATCCTTTAACCCGTAAGCCATATTCAGGTGAGTTGCTTAAAAGTGAGAGTGCTATTGTTTCAGATAGGGAATGTCTGTATATGTTAAATGACTATAGTTTTTATGACCTGCCTCAATACACCATAGTGGAATTAAATTTACCAAAAGGCAAGTATGAGGTATTGGTAGGCGATGTTATTTCCTATGCTGTTGGAAGAAGTGGAAAGCAGTAAGGGAACAAAGAGCACATTGAGGATATGTGATATGAAGAGGGAGTTTGGTAAATAGGAGGGTGGATAAGAATTTGAGGTGGAGTTTTAATTGGAATTTGCGTTTAATGTGTTAGTATATTTAACAACTTCAGGAAAATATTTGGTATAGATTGATGAAGGGGTTATTTAAAAAGTATAAAGTATTGGTATTGATGGCATTATCATTGGGTATACTTACTGGTTTTCTTTTATATAGGGTTTTTGATGTTTCCAGTAAAATTGATGGATTTTGTTCCTTTGGTAGTATGCTAAATTTTAAAAGTTATATAGAAAATTTGGTGGATAGATGTTATAACTCACCAGTTTATGTAAAAGAGTATGAGATAATGAAGAGTCAATTTAATTTTAATTTCAAGAGGTATTGGGGGGAATTGATCCCACTTGTTTATATCGATAATGGATTTAATTATTTGCTTTTAATGAATAGTTATGAGATGGAAAAGATGTTTTTAAATAGGATAGTTGAGGATTTTGAAGAGAAAGGAGAGAAAGACAAATTATCAGAGGAGGATCTTTTAAAACTCAGGACGCTTTATGGTGGGATATTTTATAGGATTTATGCGTATGAGAAATTGGGAAAAATTAGAGAGAAAGATAAATGGGTTAAACTCATTGACATAGACAGTTATGGATGTTTTTACGAAAGATATTTCAGAAAGAAGTTAAAAGAAGGATTGAATGAGGTATGTGGGGAGAAGAAAAGGGGAAAGAAGGATTTATTCTTTTTGCCCTTTGAGAAAGTAAAGATTATTTTTTATAAGTTTTGTCTTAGAATAATAGGGGAAAGATGTGAGAATAAATAGGTATATTTTGTTTTTATTTTTGTATCTTTTTGTATCTGGAATGATGTTTCTTGTGTGCTTTGTGATTGATAGTGGAATATTTCAAAATTGGTTCAGGTATAATTATGAAACACTTGAAATATTTGTGAAATATAAAATTAAAAGGTGGAATGGAAATTATTATGGGGAGCTTAGGGAGAGAAAGGATCTTGAGGAAAATTTTTATAAACTTATGTTGTTAAATGCAAGGTTAGAAGGAAATCTTAGGGTAAAAAAAGACCTTGTGGATGTTATGATTTTGCTTAAAAAGTATAAAATGGCTGGGTATGTAATTGAAAGTGAGATAAAGGAGGTGGTGGATAAAGACAGATATTTAGAGAAATACACCCCACTTCTTTCATATATTTATTACAAAGTTGGGGATAAGGATAAATCAGAAAAGTACATGTCAGAGTTTATTTCTCATTTAAAGGGCATCAGAAAGATAGAGGAGGAGAGAGAGGAGATAGAAAAAAAGAAAAATGAAATTTTAAAAAAGAAAGGGAGATATTTTAAGTATAAAAAAGATTACTACGACTTTTTACTTAAAAGATTAAAGGATAAAAACATTTTTCCTTGACAGAAATTTTTAAGATTTCCTAAAATAAAATCAAATGAAAGCAATAAATTTAGAAAGAGAAAATTTTGGTTTTTTAAATGTTGGATGTTTTCACTATGTGGGGTATTACTACATAAATGATCATCTGTTTACACCTCAGAAGATGATTGATGTAAATGGAAATGTTGTCTGGCAGGCTGATTGGGATAGTTTTGGAGAGGTGAGTTTGACAGTAAACACAATTGAGAACAACTTAAGATTTCCAGGGCAGTATTATGATTCAGAGACAGGGTTTTAT
>JAMOQF010000181.1 GCA_027064125.1 Acidobacteriota bacterium | reverse complement strand
TCTGTTTAGTAAATAAGATTTTTTAAAATAAATTAATAGAAAAGAGGCATTTCAATTTTACCTGACACTAAATTTTTTAATTTTTCTTTCCTATAAACCAAACCCATGTTGGGGATTGTGTGGGGGTTTTTCTGCCTGACACATCTTACTTTTATTCCAAACTTGCCTGACACCTTTTCGCAAGTTCAGGTATGACCACATTTCCCTTTATTTCCTTCCTTAAATGCTCTCTAAAAGGTTAATAGAAGGGGACAAAATTTTGTTTAATCGCTGATTTTGCCAGATGATTGTTAAATCTGACAGGATTTTATTTTTTATTTATTTGCCCACCCCTGAATGCCATCAAAAAAGGTTTATAAAAGGAAAAAGTATTTGCTTAATCGTTGGCTTTTGCCAGAAGGATTTTATCCTTGCCAGAATTAATTTGTTTATTTGCCATTCCCAAATACCATCCTGAAGATTTGTAAAATGGAAAAATTTGCTTTAATTCTTTTTTTACTTTAAACATGTAAAATTAGTTCTTTAATTAAATCTAAAATGTATGAATTAAACCAGCTATTTGTTGCAAAATTTGAACATGAAGTTGAAAACAAAAATTTTTTTGTAATTCCTCAGACACTGAGGGTATATTTCAAATGGTATTACCCTGTTTTGGAAGAGATAATTTCATAACTCTTATAAAAAACAAATGGCAAAACAGTTTGCTTTCACCTTCTAAGTAAAAGGTTATTTTTCAATCGATTTATTTTGAGATGCTTATGGGAATTTTTTTAGTATAATCATGGATTCGGGATAAATCTTAAAGTTGACTTTAAATAGTTATTTTGTTAAATTAATCTATTGTATAGAGGGGTAAAATGTCTCAAAAACTGGTTAATTTTGGAGATGTTAATAGAAAAAGGGATGCTTTTTTCAAAATATTGCCAGTCCCTTTTGAAATGACAACATCTTATAAAAGTGGGACAAAAAAGGGTCCTGAAAAAATTTTAGAGGCATCTACCTACATGGAACTGTTTGATGAAGAATTTAAATTTGAACCTTATAGAGAAGGTATTTATACATATATTCCAATGGATTTTGAAGGTCTTTCAATAGAAGAGGGTATCAGTAAAATTAAGAAAAGGATTTTTGAGATAATTGACAACAATTCTTTCCCCATATTTATTGGCGGCGAACACTCCATCACTTTTCCCATTGTGGATGCCTTTGTGGAAAAGTTTGGAAGGAATTTTACGGTAATTCAGTTTGATGCCCATTCCGATTTGAGGGAGAGCTATGAGGGAACCATTTATAGTCATGCTTCGGTTATGAGGAGGGTAGTAAATCTTGTGGATGTCGTTCAATGTGGAATTAGAAGCATGTGTGTGGAAGAATATGAGGTACTGGGGAATTTAAATAGCAAAGTATTGTTTATAAAGGATTATTTTGGTAATAGGGAAGGATATTTAAAGGCTATTCTTGAAAATAGTGGGGAAAATATTTATCTGACAATAGATGTTGATGCCCTTGATCCTTCTGTTATGCCTGCTACTGGCACTCCCGAACCGGGGGGGTTTAGTTATTGGGAACTGTTGGACTTAATAGAACCAATTTTCAGGGAAAAAAATGTGATTGGATGTGATGTTGTTGAATTTATGCCCATTGGTAATTTACATTTTTGTGAGTTTACAATAGCAAAATTAATTTATAAAATTATGGCTTATAAACTTAGATATAGAAAAACTTATAAGATATAGCGGAGGAAATTATGAAAAAAATCCTGATCTCAATTACAATTACCTTCTTTCTTTTTTCGATGGTGGTTTTTCCCCAGACCAATTATACGAGGGCTGAATATAATGCCTATATGAAGATTGCGAAGGCTACCACAGCACAGGCCAAAGAAAGCAATATTTTGGGATTTGTCAATAAATTTCCAAAGTCTGCCCTTATGAAATATGTTAAGGGTGAGATTCAAAAGGTCTTTTCCATGTTATTAAAGGGGAAAAATTATCAGGAAATGATTAAGTTTGGTAAAAATTTGTTAAACACTTCCCTTGACAAAAATATAGCATATAATTTTTTGTGTACTGGATATTATGGGAGTGGAGATTTTAAAAATTATATTGTCTACGGTAAGAAATTGTATAAGTTAAATCCCAATCCAGCTATTGCTTACTATATATGTCTTGCCTCATTGAAGATAAATGATGAAGCAACTCTTGAAGAGTATGCAGGGTATGTTAAGGCAAATGGGAACTTTCAGATGAAGATGGATATTCTTTCAAAACTAAATCGCTTTTATAGAAAAAAAGGAGAAACCCAGAAGGCATTAAATTGTGCCCTTGAAATTGTAAATGTAATTGAAAAAAGTGGAAAACCTGCTAATTTTAAAGGGGATTGGAATAAATATCTACATAGTTTTTATATGCCCTTTTTGAGATACCTTGCAGTTTACTACACTAAAAATAAAAATTATTCTGAGGCAATTAAATACTATAACAAGATTGTTAAAATTTCCCCTAAAAATGCCTTTGCCCATTTTTCTCTGGGATTACTCTACTGGTATTCCAGAAAGGCAACACTTGCTGCACCTGAGTTTGCAAAGGCTGTTGTGATAAATGATCCCAAGGTATCTCCAAAGGCAGATGCAAAATTAAAGGAGATGCTTAAAAAGATTAAAAATGGAGATAAAAAGTATCAGGAGTTAATTGCCCAGGCTAAAACTTCTCTTGGAATGTAGATTTAAAATTATTTGTTGATTTTTGAAAATTTTTGATTAAAATTTCTCTTTCTGTGTGGAGAGGTGTCCGAGTGGTCGAAGGAGCACGCCTGGAGAGCGTGTGTACCGCAAGGTACCGCGGGTTCGAATCCCGCCCTCTCCGCCAGATTATTACCTTCTTTCTTTCCCCTTATTTTAACTCAGGAGTAATTTTGTGAATACATTTATCTTCTATACCATAGATGGTTTTACCTTTGATATAGATGGGAATCCCACTGAAAATTGTCAGATACTTGGATGGGGTAGCGGTGAAGATCCCCAGGATGCCTTTTCCAATTTTTTAAAAGAAAATGAATATATACTTGATCTTAAATTTGAAGATATAAGATGTCAGGAACTAAAAAGGGATAAAGTGTACTATTTGTCTATAAATGGATAAATTTTTTCCTTTAAACATTTTAAATCCAAAAAAATAAATTTATGCTAATATAATAAATATATGGACAACATAAGGAAGATAAAATATTCTTCTCTTTTTCTTGTATTTGTCTTTATTTTGGGGACATTTTTATACACAAATCTTCTTGGCTGGAATATACTCGATTCCTTTTACATGACGGTTATTACAATAACAACAATAGGATTTAAAGAAGTACATCCATTGAATGAAACTGGAAAATTTATCACGATATTTTTGATATTTACAGGACTGGGGGGCTTTTTGTATGGTCTTACTGCCTTTGGGGAATTTTTAATGGAGGGGCATTTAAGAGACTTTTTCAGGAGCAATCTTATGGATAAAAAGGTTAAGAAATTTTCCAATCACATAATAATATGTGGATTTGGGAGAATGGGAAAGGTAATAGCAGATGAACTTGTGAGTTATAAGCAACAATTTGTGGTAATTGAAAGGGAAGAAAATAAGGTTAGGGAACTTGTGGAAAGAAATTATCCATTTATTGAAGGAGATGCCACAGATGATATTGTCTTAAAAAAAGCGGGAATAGATAAGGCAAGGGCAATATTGTGTGTAATGGACAATGATGCTGAAAATTTGTTTGTTACACTTTCTGCAAGGCAGTTGAATAAAAATATATTTATTCTTGCAAGGTGTAGCAAGGAAGCCAGTGAGTCCAAACTTTACAGGGCAGGAGCAGATAAAGTTGTTTTTCCATACAAGATTGGAGCAAAACAGATGGCTCAATTTATTTTAAGACCTGGACTTATGCAATTTTTTGAGATGGCTTTTTCAGAAGATGATTTTAAACTCCATATAAATGAGTTTAAACTACCTGAAGGGTCTTTTCTTGAGAATGTTAAACTTAAGGATTCAAAGTTGAGGGAAAAATATAATATAATGGTGGTTGCAATAAGGAGGTTGGGGATGGATGTTTTGATAAATCCTCCTGGTGATTTCAGACTTAAATCTGGAGATATTTTGATAGTAACGGGAGAGTCTGAAAATATGCAAAAATTGCTAAAAGATTTGACAATAGAATGATTTTGGAGGTTTGAAATGGAAGAAATCTATACCGAAATAGATACCCTTGGAAAGGCAAAAATTGATTCCAGAATAAGGTTCAGAATGTTTGTGAATGACAGTGAGAGAGTCCTTTACAGGGTTAATCTTACGGATGTTTTAAAGTGTATAAAGAATGGGAGAGAACCCGTATCCTTTGAAAAAGCCGGTCCCAGGAGAAAAATTTACTTTGATCCATCTAAGACAAGGTGTGCAATAGTCACCTGTGGTGGCCTTTCTCCGGGACTTAATGATGTCATAAGAGCAATTGTTTTAGAACTTTACTACATTTACAATGTTCACAATATTGTTGGAATAAAATATGGACTTCAGGGATTTATTCCAGATTATGGACATGAAGTTGTGGATCTAAAACCATCCAGAGTTAGGGATATACATCAAAAGGGAGGAACAATACTTGGGACTTCAAGGGGAAAACAGGATATTCAGGAAATTGTTGATTCCCTGGAGCGTATGAATATAAACATTCTTTTTATGATAGGAGGCGATGGGACTTTAACTGCTGCGTATAAGATATATGAGGAGATAAAGAAAAGAGGGTTAAAAATTTCAATAATTGGCATTCCAAAGACAATAGACAATGACATCCACATGGTGGATAAGACATTTGGGTTTGATACCGCGGTAGATGTTGCAGCAAAAGTTATTACAGGTGCCCACAGTGAGGCAACAGGTGCATATAATGGTGTTGGTATCGTTAAAGTTATGGGAAGGGTGTCAGGCTTCATTGCTGCTGCAGCAACGCTTGCACTTAAAGATGTGAATTTTTGTCTGGTTCCTGAGATAGATTTTGATTTGTATGGTGAAAATGGATTGCTTTCTGCTTTGAAAAAAAGACTTATGGATAGGAGACATGCGGTAATTGTAGTTGCTGAAGGGGCAGGACAAAAGTTTTTTAATTTAAAAATAGATTCTCAATCTCATGAAAATCCAAAACTTGGTGATATAGGCAGATTTTTGAAAGAAAAGATTGAAGAAGAGTACAAAAGGGAAAATTTTCCTGTAACCATTAAGTACATTGACCCCAGTTATTATATAAGAAGTATGCCTGCAAATAGCAGTGACCATATTCTCTGTGGCTATCTTGCCCAGATGGCGGTTCACGCAGCAATGGCTGGTAAGACTGGAATGGTGATAAGTTATATAAACAATCAATTTGTCCATGTCCCCATAAAGGAGGTAATTAAAAGGAGAAAAATGTTGGATGCCCATGGAGAATTGTGGATGGCTGTTTTACAGTCAACGGGGCAACCTTCACTTAAAAACGAATGAAACTGGCAATCATCAACAGTGAAAAGGGATTTAGGGGTGGTGAAAGGCAAAGTCTATACCTTGCAAGGGCCCTTAAGAAAAGAGGATTGGATGTTTCACTCTTTCTGCTTAAGGATTCAAAACTTTTTCTGAGATCCCTTGAGATGGAACTTGATGTAAAGTCATTTAAAAACCTCCTCTCCATGTTTTTTTATCTGGTATTTCATGGCGGAGAGTATGATTTTTTGATTCCATTTACTGCGAGGGCTCAAAATGTGGCTATTTTTTCTAAAATGTTTCACAGGAAAAAGGTGATTTACACAAGAAGGGTAAATTTTAAGCCATCAAAACTTTCCCTTTTTTTAAAGTATAGATTTACAGATGTAGTGGTGGCAATATCTGAGGCAATAAAAGATACCCTTGAAGATTCAGGTGTAAAAAATGTGGTTGTCATTCCTTCTTTTGTCATACCCCGAAAACTAAATGTTGATAGGGCACTTTCATTTAAAAGGGATTTTAAAGGAAAGAAAATTTTAGGTGTTATTGCTTCCTTTACAGAAGAAAAAAATCCCTTTTTGCTTTTGGAGATAGCAAATGAATTAAAAAAGAAGAGGAATGATTTTGTATTTTTTCATTTTGGGGATGGAAATTTGAGAGTGGAATTTGAAAGAAGGTTGAAGGGACTAAAACTTGAAAAACATTATAAAGTTTTTGGACATGTTGAAGATGTGGAAGACTTTTTTGCAATATTTGACATTTTTTTAATGGTTTCTAAAAGTGAAGGACTTGGAAGTTCTGTTCTGGATGCCCTTTTATATGGAGTGCCGGTAATATCTTCAAATGTAGGGGGGTTAAAGGAGTTGGTTAAAGGGAATGGGATTTTATGTGATTTTCATAATTTATCCTGTTTTGTGGATGGAATTTCAATATTACTGGATGATAAAAATTTGAGATTAAAATTCATTGAAAAAGGAAAAAAAGTTGTTGAGGAAAAGTTTTCAGAAGATGTGGTGGTGAAAAAATTTGTTGAGTTGTTAAAAAGAGAAAGTGGATAGTGTTGGACAAAAATTTTACTTTTAAGATAAAAGTGTCAGGCACGATTTAAATTCAACACTTTTTATCCTTCCTAAAACCTTTTTATGGATTATGAGAGTTGGGAATATGTCAAAAATGCCAAAAAGTGCCAGGTAGGAAAATTTAGACAAAAGTGGAAATTTTCTTGACATAAAAAATTTCAGTTTCCTAAAATAAAACCAAATGAAAGCAAGGAATTTTAAGAGAGAAAATTTTTGTTTTTTATTTATTGGATGCTTCCACAGTATGGAGTATTACTACATAAACGATCATTTATTTACACCCCAGAAGATGATTGATGTAAATGGAAATGTTGTCTGGCAGGTTGATTGGGATAGTTTTGGAGCACTTAATTT
>JAMOQF010000180.1 GCA_027064125.1 Acidobacteriota bacterium | reverse complement strand
AAAAATTGAGTTTTAAGATTAAAAAACTATTCCTTAACTTCGTTGGATTTTTCCCAATGTAGGTATCTTTAAAGAGAAAATCAAACTCATCTTTTCTTTTAATGTCGTAGTAGTGTTCAAGGATTGAAAGAAATAAAGATTTCCCAAATCTCCTGGGACGAAGAAAAAACAAATATTTACTCCCGAGGGATTCAATTTTCTCAATGAATTTTGTCTTATCTATGAAAAAGCAGTTGTCCCTTATTATTGACTCAAAATTTGATGTGCCATAAGGTATTTTCTTCATATCTAAATTTTACCAGAGTTTCTCCTAAAAATCCAATGGGGAAGTTTATTAAGAAATTAAGAATTGTAAAATCTTGCCTGGCACCTTTTGACCCCATCCTTTACTCACTTATAAATCTTTAAGGGACAGACCTGAGACCTGGGATCAGACCTGTATAATGTACATTTGATTCAAGTATGTCCCCACATCTAATTCACACATTTGATTTAGGCCTTTCAATTTAGGTCTGTCCCAACCCTTTTCAAAATTGTCCCAGGATAATAGTGCTTTAAAATATCTTTGAAACTAAATCCAAGGGATACCATTTTTATACTTCCTATTTGACACAGACCCACACCATGTCCCCAACCTCCTCCATAGATGTAAAGTTTGTTCCCTTTAATTTTTTCAATCTCAAAAAGGGAACTTTTAAGGTGAGTTTTAGACAATACCCTTCTTATTAAGAGTTCCTTTCCTATGTTTACACAACATTTTTCTCCCTCAATGTAGAGTTTTTTTACCCTGAATCCCTTGCCCCTTTCAACGATTTTTACATTTAATATCCTTCCCACATCAATTTGAAAGAGTTTCTTTAAATTTTCCTCCACCAGGGAAAGTGGAATTTCCTCTCTCCACCTGAAGAAATTTTTCTCCAGAATGTCAAAATTTTTGAAAAAGTTTTTATATTTTTCAACATGTATATTGCAGAAAAAATCTTCATCACTTAGTAATTCCAGGATATTTTTGAATTTTTTCTTTTTTAAAGAATCTTGCTTTACCAAAAGATATTTTACAGAAACATCATCCCATGCTGTTTTAAATTCCTCAGTGAATCCTCCACAGCATTTTGAAAATCTTGTATCGCATATCTCATCTTCGAAAAAGAGAAGTAAGTTTTTAGTATCCTCAACTGCTCTGCTTATTTTTTCATATACCTTTTTATCTTCAGGAAAACCATGATATCTTTGACAGTGATCATCTGCACACAGGTGAAAATCCGTGTGTTCATCACTTCCATACCATCCAATAACTTCGTATGTTTCCCCGTTTTTCCAGATCTTAAAGTAGGATTCCCTGCCCATCTTCTTTTTTAAAATTTTCCTGTAGGCAAAATTTCTTGAAATTATTGAGTGAAGTTTTAAATATTCAAGGGGTGCATTGGGGTTCATTTCAGAAGATATTACCCCTTTAACATATTCCTCAAGATCTATCCTGTTAATTAAAGTAAAGTTATTTTTAAATTTTAAAATTAAAATTTCACCTCTAAAATTTGATATTATTTCCCTTTCCCAGTGAAAATTTTTACCTATTAAAAGTTTCGTTGAAAAGAAACTATCTTTATTTAAAGGGATAATCTCTATTTTTTCCCTTTTAGTTTCTATTTCTGTTCTTTCACTTTTTAAATCTTTGAGGTAAAGTTTTTCCCCTTCCATAAATATTTTTATTGGGATTGTGTTTAAGACCTTTCCATCTATCTTAAATTTCCCATTTAGTTTGATCTCAGTTGATTTTATCCTTTCTTTAAGTCCCACGTCTATTTTCATAAAAATTTCTCCAGAAATTTTTTCTCATATACCACCTGACTGATTATCTCCTCTAAAATTTCTCCATTAACCCTTTTAAAGTGTTTTTCATCAGGTGTAATAAATGTTCCTGAAAGATCAATTGCACCCGGGCTTATGAGTATTTTTTTATCCCCCTCTTCATAGAAGAATGATGGCCTATGTTTCTTCCTTAAAAAAAGAAGGAGATAAAAGTGCCCTTTAAGTTCAAAAAGAATGAGATTTAAAGGGGGTTCTTCTTCTCTAAAGGAATTTGAAATTTTTTTAAAAATTTTCAGAAAGTCCTCCATAATCTCTTCAATGGATTTACACTTTATGTAGATATGGGGGATTGGATAGATGGAATTTACTCCTATCCCTTCTTTGAATTTTTCCCTTGAATATATTTTTGAAACCTCAAGTTCTTTTATATCACAAAATTGTAGGTGAAAGTGATCCGGCTGTGAGGCACCGCATTTTGGACCGTTGTAGATGAGAAAAAATTTTTTGGAGATCTTCTCAAAAAGAGTAAATAGAAATTTTGTGTGAGGAAGTATAAGTTGTGGCTTGTGTTTGATGGAAGATGCAACAAAGTGGTGATTTAATATGGGATATGGATTTACAAGTAGGAGATAATCCTTTAAAAATATGATTCCCTTTTCCTCTTCAGGTAAATTTTGGGGACAGAGCACACATTTATTTTTAGATAGGGACTTCTGGGATATATCCTTTGTTATATTTTTTTTTCTCCTTTCATTCAGTGAAAGTTTAAACTTAAAATTTTTTACCTCAATCTCTCTGGATGGAGATTTCTTTAAGGCCTCTAAATTTTCTCTAAGGAGATTCCACTTTTTTTTCTCAAACTCAAATAGATTGTTTAATTCCTCAATTAAATTCTTTTTGGGGTGGAAAAATCTATTTTTCATCACTATTTCTTTTTATTCTCCTTTTAATTTCAATGTGTCTCAATTGGTCTTTGTATTCATCAAAACTGTAGAGTTTATTTTCATCAATTTTTGAATCAGTATTTTCCCCCCATCTACGGCAGAGGTAGAGATTTTTATAAATCCTTTCCACCTTATATTTACCAGATATTGCAAGGCTTACTGCATAATCTTCCCCATACCCCATATCTGGAAAGGAAAATTCCTCTCTTAAAATTTCCGTTACATACCCTCTTGGAGCCCCAATTCCATTTACCCTAAGAAGATTGTTGTGACCATTTTCTTCACTCCATTCCCTATGCATTATGGGTTCTTTTATTATTGGATTTAAGTTAAAGTCAACAACCATATAACTTCCAACAACCATTCCACAACTCTTCTCTTCAAATCTGGAAACCATTTCTTCTAAGACATTTTGGTGTGAGTAAATGTCATCTGAATCCAGTTGGATTGCATATTTCCCACAATTTTCATTTGAAATGGCAAGTTGCCAGCATCCACCAATGTTTAAATATTTTTCCCCCGGGATTATATGTATTAGATTTTTATATTTACGGGACATTCCCTCTAAAATTTCCCCTGTTTTATCGGTACTGTGATTGTTTACAACTATTACATTATGTCCAAAGGAAGTTTTTTGAGAAAGGGCGCTTTCTACCGCTTCCCCTATTGTTTTTTCTCTGTTTTTAACTGGTATTATTACTGAAGCCATCACAGGATATCTATTTTTTACGGTATATGTATTAGTTGATTTGATATATGCCCCTATTTTTTTCAGAAAAAGGTTAAGGATTTTTTCACATTTTTTTTGATACTCAATTTCTCTGTATGTGTAGTTGAAGTGATTATCTTCAGACTTTTTTTCTTCTAAAATATAGAGAGGTTCCTTAATTTTAAATACACTTTCATTTTCCAGAATTGAAAGAAGTTGCGCCATATAAAGTGGTGGAAATTCATGTGGGTTTTCTATTTCATATTTTGTAAGTAGTTTTTTAAATTTTTTCACATTAAAGTAAAGAAGTTCCCCAAAGTAGAAGTTATCCCTTACGCTTCCTTTTGAAAACTCTGGTGGTGAAATTAACCTTTTTTCTCTAAAAAAATTTGAATAGAGAATTACTGGTTTTAGAATTTGTGAAACTTCCTCAATTCTTTTGTGAAAAGAACTAATTAGATTTATTTTGGAAGCGTTTATCTGAATCAAAATATCTGAAGTGAAATTTTCCAGATGGGAGAATTTAAGTGGAGGGGTAAATTTTACTATTTCACCGTGAAATTTTGAGATAGATCCATTTTTATTTTGAAGTAGTATCATTTTTTAACCTCAAAATCGTGACAGGTGGATGAAATGTTCTATTAAAAAAATCTTTCACATTTTCATTAATAACCCTCTTAAACTTCTTTGATGCATGAAAGATTTTACCTTCATCTCCAGTTTTATTTAAAAATGCCATGTGAAAATAATCAATTTCGCCTATATCTTCACTTAAGAAAAGTAAAATGTCCCCATTTTTTAAGTGTTTCATATTTTTTAAGAAATTTGTAAAACTTAAAACATTTAATATCACTTTTCTTTCAGGAAGAGATTTGATGTATGAAATATTTTTAATTACCTTGTAGTAATTTTTAAAAAGAGGGGTTATGTCATTTAATACATCACTGTTTTCCTCTGCCCACAAAGAGGAATAGTGATTTCTTGTGTTAAAGGATATCACCTTATTTTTGTACCGCAATTTTATGAGGTTTTCTACTACCTCTTTTTCTGTTTTGGGGGTATTTATAATAAGTGAAAGGGTTGTCTCTACCAGTGTGAAACAGTCAAACTTTTTCAGGTAAAGGACAGGTTTTTCCTCTTCTTTTTCATTTGAAAGGGGAGAGGAGATATAACTCCTTCCCTCAAAGGTTTTAAATAGAAAACTAAATCTTTCCTGAATGTCTACTTTACTTTTTAATTCAATCAGCAATTTTTCAAGTTCTTCTTTTTCGTAGTCTTTTATTATTTTCATTCTTTCATATAGTTTAACATTTCTTTAAAGGAAATTTTTCTATTTACAAGGTATGAAATCATCTTCTCAACTGGTAACTTTTTAGATGCAGAGATTATGAATTTTTTCATATATTCCGATTTTATGCCTTTTCTTACTTTATTCCAGTTTTTGAAAAATTCATTTCCACTTGTATATTTTTTTATTTCAGGTATGTTAAAACCCTTTAAATAGGCCAATTTTATATCTGGGGGTTGAGGAAAATTTAGAAATAAAAATTCAAGTTGGCTTCTATTGGAATTTTCAAGAATCTTTTTTACTATCTTATCCATTTTTATTTTCCCAAGTCTCATTAAATATCTTACCCTGGAATAGGCCTCATTCTCTTTTCCTCCCTTTTTTAAGTACTCCAGATAATTTTTCTTAAAGGGATATTTTACATATATTAGAGATAAATCAAATGGAACAATGGGGGGATCTTTTTGTGAAAGTATCTTTTGGTAGTATTTTTTTGCCAATTCCCTTTTTCCAAAGATATCCCATAGATTTCCTGCAATAATCATACACTGTGGAGTTTTACACTCAACCTCTTGGAGAAGTTTTTTAGCCATAATTTCTTTTCCAAGGGCTTCGTAGCAGAGTGCCATGTATACTTTTTTAAGGGGAGAAGAACCCTTAATTTTCTTTAACTCTTTTAGTGCCAGGTCAAAATTACCATTGTTTAGATATTCTTCTTTTATGGGTCTTATAATTTCTGTGGTTCCATATTTTTTCAGGTTTACATAGGAAATCCAGGAATCGTAGAAGTCTTTGAAGTTTTCCACCTGAAAAAATTTTTTAAAATCCTTCTTTATCTTGCCACTTCCATTTTTCCAGAAATTTAAAAAGGCATCATATCCCACGTTTTTTATCACATAGGAAATAAAACTGTGAGCCAGATCGAAACTTTCAGGATAATTTTTAAAAAAGAAGAGGTTGTTTACATTATTATAAGAAGGGATTTTATGGGTATGATTAAAAAAAGATGCTATCCTGTCAACTTTTTCATGCTCCTTTTTGAGCAGATATTCGTTAAACCCCTCCGTAATGAACAGAGAAGGATAGTTTTTGTTTGCAACCTTATACAGTAATATGTGGGTAAATTGTGGTATAAACCTTTCACTATCGAAGGCATATACAGATGAGTGTTTTATGTCTATAAGACATGAGTCTTCTTTAGGAAAAAATTTTTTAAAGTAATTTTTATTGCCGTAATAAAAAATTGAAATTTTTTTCTTAAGTTTCAATTTAAATCTTTTGACATATCTTTCAGAAAGTTTATCAAATCTTGGTAGAAGATATTTTACCCTTTCCTCATATCCTTTTGTATTTAAATAGCGGAAAATTACGTATTTTCCTTCTTTTTTGGTCCAGGAGCGATATTCCGATTCTGCCTCTAATTCCTTTAGAAGTTTTTCCATGTAAGGTTTCAGGTTTGTGCCATTTGCTTTAGTTATACCATCAGACAGATAGGTTATTGCTTTGTCTATGTTTGACAGCATTTTATAGCAATAACCAAGCATGTAGTACGAAGCCACAGCCTCTCTTTTGGGAAGAAATTCTTCTCCTTTTAGTGCTTTTTCCAGTGAAGAAATGGCTTCTAAATAACTTCCCCTTCTAAATTCTGAGTACCCCAATAAATAGTAAAATTCTGGAGCAGGGGCAGTTTTTATTAAAGAAGTTAATTGTGCCTCTGCTTCAGTGTATTTACCCTCCTGAATTAGTTTTCTTATCTCATTTGTTGGATCATATTGTTGTGAAAAAAGCATTGAAAATAGCAAAATGCCTATAATGAAAAAGAAAATTTTTTTCATATCTTAACTCCTTCTTTTTAAAAGATTAATAATAACTTAATTTTAGTTTATCTGAAAATATTAAAGAGAAAAAATTTTTAAAAAAGGACTAAAAATATACTTTAAATCTTGAATTTTGAACTTATTGTGGATATTGCAAAGTAAATATTGGAACAAAGGTCAAGTATTTTGGTAATATCAACTTAACTGTGTAAGGCTTCTTGACACATCCTTTCAGAAAAAAAAAGAAACGATAGATAGAAGAAAAACCTTAGACTTTTTAATGAAAGTTTTGAATTTTGTCCTTAAAAAGGGATTTAAAAAAATTTTGCAAAAGGAATTTTATTTAAATCGTTAGATTATTACTAAAAAATTTTACTTTTCCTGAATTTGATTTGTT
>JAMOQF010000179.1 GCA_027064125.1 Acidobacteriota bacterium | reverse complement strand
CCTGGCACCTTTTCTGGCACCTTTTCTATCTTCCTGAAATATGCCTAAAATTGAATAGTTGCTGGATAATTTAGAATAAATAAAAAGATTTGCCTGGCACATTCTCCAACAAAAAAAATCGTGCCTGGCACCTTTAATTAACTAACATAATCATTGGCTTGACTTGGAACCTCTTTTTTTGTTTAATTTAACTTACAAAAAAAATTTCGGGGCGTGGCTCAGCCTGGTTAGAGCGCACGGTTCGGGACCGTGAGGTCGGAGGTTCAAATCCTCTCGCCCCGATATTTTAAAATATGAAAACATATATTTTTAAAATCTATGGATATGTACAAGGAGTAGGATTTAGATACTATACCTTTAAAAAAGCCAATCTTCTTGATATCAAAGGATATGTAAAAAATATGAGTGATGGTTCTGTATATGTAGAAGCCCAGGGCGATGAGGAAAAAATAAAAATGTTCAAAGAATATTTAAAAAAAGGTCCAATCTACTCAGAAGTAAAAGAAATAAAAGAGAACATTGTTGAAAGCAATTATAAATTTAAAGATTTTAAAATAGAGGTGTAAACTATGTATGAAGAACTAAAAAAAGTAATAAGAGAAGTTCCAGACTTCCCCAAAAAAGGAATTTTATTCTATGACATCACAACCCTTCTAATGGATGCACCTTCATTTAAAAAGGTGATAGATATATTCAAAGAAAAGTATGAAAATAAGGAAATCGATAAAATCATTGCAATAGAATCTAGGGGTTTTATTTTTGGAGCAGCTTTAAGTTATGTACTTAAAAAACCCTTTATTCCTGTGAGAAAACCAGGAAAGCTTCCTGCAGAAACAGTTAAAAAGGAATATTCACTTGAATATGGAACTGATGCAATTGAAATACATAAAGACGCAATAGAAGAAGGAGACAGGGTATTAATAATTGACGATCTATTAGCCACAGGTGGAACTGCAAAAGCAGTGGTTGACCTTGTAAAAGAGATGGGTGGAGAAGTTAAAAGCATTGCATTTGTGATAGAACTAACTTTTCTAAAAGGAAGAGAAAAATTAAGAAATATAGACATTTTTTCAATACTTAAATATGACAGTTAAGAATAAGAAGAGAGAATAAGAGGTGCCTGACACCTTCATTTTTAATTAATAGTTTAATTATTAATAGTTTAATTTAATTAATAGTGCCAGGCACATTTTTTAGACATATTTTTTATGCGTAAAGACCTCTTAACTCAGCAGCCTTAGCAACTCTGTCAATTGCAACTATAAAGGCTGCAATTCTCATATTTACATTATATTTTTTGGAAGTCTCAAAAACCTTGTCAAAAGCATTATCCATTATCCGCTTCAAATCCTCAAACACTCTCTCTTCAGACCAATAATAACCCATTCTGTTTTGTACCCACTCAAGATAGGACACTGTCACACCACCTGCATTACATAAAATATCGGGAATTATAAAAATTCCCTTTTTATCGAGAACTTTATCTGCTTCAAAGGTACATGGTCCATTTGCACATTCCGCAATGACCTTTGCCTTTACATTATCTACATTTTCTTCAGTTATCTGATTTTCAAGGGCAGCAGGAATTAAAATGTCTACATCAAGTTCCAGAAGTTTCATTGGATCATCCATTTTATCTGCCATCTGTGTCCTCTCATAACCAGAAAGGGTACCATTCTTTTTCACATATTCAACAGCATGTTCTGGATTTATACCATCTTTTTCATTTATAAAAGCTCCACCAATATCAGAAATTGCAACTATTTTACATCCCTCTTTTTTCAAAAGGAGTGCGGCATTTGAACCAGCATTTCCAAAACCCTGAATAGCAACAGTTTTCCCTTCAAGTGATTCATTGTGATGCTTTGCCCATCTTTTAACACAGTAGACCATCCCCTGGGCAGTTGCAATTCCTCTTCCTTCAGAACCACCTATTTCAAGAGGCTTTCCAGTTATAACGGCAGGTTCATATACCCTTTTATGCATACAATAGGTATCAAACATCCAGGCCATTATTTGGGGATTAGTGTTTACATCAGGTGCTGGAACATCCTTATCAGGTCCAAAAAGATCAAATAGATCAGCAAAATATCTCCTTGCAAGCCTTTCAAGTTCTGAACGGGAAAGTTTCGAAGGGTCAACAATAACGCCACCTTTTCCCCCTCCCATAGGGATTCCTACCACGGCACATTTAAAGGTCATCCAAAATGCAAGAGCCTTCACTTCATCAAGTGTCACATCCTGGTGAAATCTGATTCCACCTTTTGCTGGACCCCTTGCTGTGGAATGCTGAACTCTAAAAGCCCTAAAAATTTTAATGGAGCCATCGTCCATCATTACCGGTAAATTGACCTCAGTAATTCTTCTTGGTTCCTTTACCATAGCTATCTGGTTTTCAGTTAAATTCAAAATCTTTGCAGCAGCATCAAACTGCTTCTCAGCATTTTCAAAAGGATTTACTTTTTTACTCATAACTTACTCCTTTTCTAAAGTAGATAAGATGGGATTTTATATGAGGCAATAAAATAAAGCAACTTTTTTAAAAAGTTTTTTTGCTATCAAGTAAGAGCGTAACAGGCCCCTCATTAACTAAAAATACATCCATCATAGCCTGGAAAATTCCACTTTCAACTTTTATCCCTATTTTTTTTGCCTCAAGGAGAAAATTTTTGTAAACTTTTTCTGCCACATTTGGTGAAAGCGCTTTAGAATAGGAAGGTCTTCTTCCTTTTCTACAATCGCCAAGAAGGGTAAATTGAGAAACGACAAGTAATTCCCCTCCTACCTCTTTCAAAGATAAATTCATTTTCCCATTTTTATCGGGAAAAATTCTCAAATTCACAGTTTTTCTCAATATATATTCAATATCCCTATTATCATCACCTGACTCAATACCAAGCAGGAGTAAAATTCCCCTTCCAATTTCCCCCACTATCTTATCATCAACCTTAACGTGTGCCTCTTTAACCCTTTGAATTACTCCCCTCATTCTCTTTCTCCTCTATTATCTTTTTTAAAAAATCAAAACATTCCTCATATCTAACTTTTTTTACTATTTTCCCTTTTTTAAAAACAAGGACACCATTTTTTCCACCTGCAATTCCATAGTCTGCCTCCCTTGCTTCTCCAGGCCCATTCACTTCACATCCCATAACTGCTATGGTAATGTTTTTACCCACACTTTTAAATTCTTCCTCAACTTTCTTAGCAAGTTCAATAACATCCACATGACACCTGGCGCATGTGGGACAGGAAATAACATCCACTCCCGCTGATCTCAATTTGAGAGACTTCAGGATTGCAAATCCCACCTCAACTTCTCTAACAGGATCATCTGTAAGAGAAACCCTCAAGGTATCACCAATTCCATTAAAGAGTAATACCCCAAGTCCAACCGATGAAAAAACTGTTCCCCTTAAAAAGGTGCCAGCCTCCGTTATCCCTATGTGAAGAGGATAATCCACAACTTCAGAAACTTTTTCATATGCATCTACCGTCCTTATCACATCAGAAGATTTAAGAGAAATAACAATATTGTAAAAATCCAGTTCCTCTAAAATTTTCACATGCCTCAGTGCAGCTTCCACAAGGGCATCAGATGTGGGAAAACCATACTTTTCAAGCAAATCCCTGGGGACAGAACCACTATTAACCCCTATTCTTATCGGAATTGAATACTCTTTTGCCTTCTCCACAACCCTTTCAACTTTTTGCCTGGCACCAATATTCCCCGGATTGATCCTCAACTTGTCCACTCCCTCTTCCATAGAAATAAGGGCCAAACGATAGTCAAAATGGATATCAGCCACAAGGGGAATCGAGATTCTGGATTTAATTTTACCAATTACCCTTGCACTTTCTTCATCCGGTACGGAAATCCTCACTATTTCACAACCCACATCTTCAAGTCTTTTTATCTGACTTACAGTCTTTGCCCAATCTTTTGTGGGAGTATTTGTCATGGACTGAACCCTTATGGGAAACTCTCCCCCTATCTGTATCCCACCTATTTCTACAACTTTTCTAACTTTCCGTCTTATCATCTTCCAAAACTCTTCATAAGATCAAAATATATTATTATCATCATAAAAAGAATTAAAAACCAGAATCCAAATTGCAATATTTTTTCCTTAACCTTAACAGGGATATCCCTTCTCGCAAGGGATTCAATTAACAGTAAAGCAATCATTCCACCATCTAAAAGTGGAAAGGGAAGTAAATTTAGAAGCCCAAGACTCAAACTTATAAGTGCCATAAACTCAAAAACAACCTTTAAACTCCTGCTTTTTACCGCTTCACCTGAAGCCTTTGCAATCTCTACAGGGCCCGAAAACTGCTTTATTGAAAGTTTTCCCCTTATTACCTTTGAAAAAATTCTATAGGTTATAAGGGCATACATGTAGTTTTTTTCAAAGGATTTTTTAAAGGACCTCAAAGGAGAATATTTTTCTGTTATATATTTTAAATCAAAAGTAAATCCAAGCATACCTTTACTTTTATCTTCTTTTCTGGGCATGGGAATAATAACTTTTTCCAAAATTTCATTTCCTCTTTTTATCCCAAAAAGAATTCTCTTTCCGGGATTTTTTAAAATAGTTTCTGTGATTAAATAATGTCCCCTATAAACTTTTCCTTTAAATTTAGCCCATAAAAAGACATCTCCTTTCTTAATTCCAGCTTCTTCAGCAGGGGAATTTTTTAAAACATCTGTAACATAGGTGTAAAATAAAGGATAAATTCCCGTTATATCTGAGGCACCTGTTAAACTTTCACGAAGTTTTATTTTCAGAAATTCCCTTCTTCCAGCCCTCAAAACCTCCATAATAATTTCATCCTTTGAATAATAAAAGGATTCCACCAAAAAGTCCTCCCATGTTTTCACTTTCTTTTTCCCCATTTTCAAAATTTCATCGTAAAGTTTAACCCCTGCTTTTTCAGCCGGTGAATCCTTGGCTATATATCCCACAACTGCTTTATCACTATAAAACTGTGGTTTTTTCACACCTGTATAAAAATTAAAAGCAACAAGCAAAATGGCAAATATTAAATTCATAAAGGGACCCGCAAGGAGAATAAAAATTCTCTGATATCTTGGTTTTGAAAGATATTCATAATCCTCTCCCCTATATCCATCCTCAATGTGTTCTCCCGCAAGTTTTACAAATCCTCCGAGGGGAATTAAACTCACCCTGTAGTCAGTCTCCCCCCTTTTAAAGCCCCAAAGCCTTTTTCCAAAGCCAAGGGAAAAGATTTCAACCCTCACCCCAAAAAACTTTGCTGCTAAAAAATGTCCTCCCTCATGAATAAAAATCATTACGCCAATTACAACTATAAACGAAAGCGTGTTAATCAATATGTTCAAGATCATAACTAAACCCTTTTCCTGAATTTCTGGACAATATCCATTGATATCTTCTCAGCCATTCTGTGAACATAAACTATATCATCAACTGATCTAACTTCCCCTTTTTCAAATTTATTAAGAGTTTCCTCTATAACAATGGGGATATCCATAAAACCTATCTCTTCCTTCAAAAAACTTTCTACCGCAACTTCATTGGCACTATTTAAAACAATAGGAGAAGTTCCACCTTCCTTTAGACTATCAAAGGCAAGTTTCAAACAGGGAAACTTCCCAAAATCTGGTGGGAAAAATTCAAGTGGAGAAACTTCAAAAAGATCGAGCCTCGTAAACCCAAGAGTCTCCCTTTCAGGATAAAAAAGAGCATATCCAATGGGAATCTTCATATCAGTAATCCCAAGTTGTGAAATTATAGATCCATCCACAAATTCAACCATGGAATGAACCACAGATTGAGGATGTATAACGACATCTATCTTTTCAGGAGATACTCCAAAGAGATAGTGGGCTTCTATTACCTCAAGTCCTTTATTCATCATTGTAGAAGAATCTACTGTTATCTTTGCACCCATGTTCCACTTTGGGTGATTAAGGGCATCATTTACAGTTATTTCACCAAATTTTTCCACACCTTTTCTAAAAAAGGGTCCCCCCGAAGCGGTCAAAATCAGTCTCTCCACTTTCTCTATACTTTCTCCCCTTAAACATTGGAAAATTGCACTGTGTTCACTATCTACGGGGATTATTTCCCCACTTTTAAGTTTGGAAATTAACTCTCCTCCAGAGACAAGGGATTCTTTATTGGCAAGGGCCACCCTTTTCCCCATCTTAAGGGCCTTATAAGTCGGAAGAAATCCTGCAAACCCCACAATTGCAACTAAAACAATATCCACCTGATCAATGGAGACAAGATCTAAAAGTCCTTTTTCTCCCAAAAGCAACTTTGTGGATAATCCCCTTTCAGCGGTAATATCTTTAAAGATTTTTCCTTCCCTTTCAGACACCACACACGTAAATTTAGGCTTAAATTCCTCAACCTGCTCCAGGAGTAGCCCAATATTTTTATTGGCAGAAATTCCCAGTAAATTAAATTCTTCTTTAAACTTTCTAATTATATCAAGTGCATTTTTCCCAATTGAGCCCGTTGAACCTAAAATTATAATATTTTTCATAACAGCAAATTACACCATCAATAATTTCAAAAAATAGTAAAAGAAAGGAGCACTAAAAATCAAGGAATCTATCCTATCAAACATTCCGCCATGTCCGGGGATTAAATTTGAACTGTCCTTTACTCCAAAATATCTCTTAATTACCGATTCCAGCAAATCGCCAATTTGTCCAATCATTTGAGTTAAAATTGAAATAAAAGCCAACTTTAGAAAAGGGAAATTGCTCAAAAAAAAGTGATACATCAACATTCCAGCTGCCATTCCTCCAAGTATTCCAAAAACAGTACCTTCAATCGTTTTTTTAGGACTAACCACTGGAGATAACCTATTTTTACCAAAAAATCTACCCCCAAAATAGGCAAAGGTATCTCCAAACCAATTTATTAAAAGCCATAGTAAAACTAAAAAACTTCCCAATTTCTCATCTATATTAAATCTTATCAAAATGGCAAAACCAAAGAAGGTAAAAATATAAAAGTAAAAGGCTATCGATAAAAAACTTGAAGCAAAAATAGTTTTAACATCCAGTTTCTTTGAAAAAAGAAAAACTGAAACACAAAGAAAAAAAATAAGAGTTGAAAGAAAACCAGATTTAAAATACTCTCCACTCTTCAAAAAATAAACCCCAAAAAATAATATTGGGAAAAGAGAAAAAAATACTATAAACCTATCTTTAACAGTAGCAAACCTATTTTTAACCATAAAAATGGATTCTGAAAAGGCGATAAAAGCTATAAAAAATGTGAGAGCAGTAAAATATGCCAAAGACAATTTAAAAATAGAGTAAAATACCACAGGTATTAAAATAATTGCAGAAAGTATCCTTTTTAACATTTCTTTCTAAACTCCTCCAAACCTCCTCTCTCTCTTCTGAAAATCCCTTATAGCAAACAGGAATTCCTTCGTGCCAAAATCAGGCCAGAAAACTTTTGTAAAATAAAGTTCAGTATAGGCTATTTCCCATAGGAGAAAATTACTTACTCTCAACTCCCCACTCGTCCTTATGAGAAGATCGGGATCGGGAACATCTGGAAGATATAGATATTTAGAAATAAAACTTTCATCAATCATAGATGGTGTTAAATTTTCTCCATAACCATCTAAAATCTTTTTAAAGGCATCAACTATTTCAGTTCTTCCACCATAGTTCAAAGCAATATTTAAATTGAGCCCATCATTCTTAGCAGATTGTCTTTCAACATGATGGATTAGCCCCCTTATTGTGGCATCCAATTCTTCTATTCTTCCCATTGTTCTCAATCTGACATTATTTTTTAAAAGTAACGGCAATTCCTCTCTTAAATATCTTTTTAAAAGCCCCATAAGTTGTAAAACCTCTTTTTTAGGTCTTTTCCAGTTTTCCACAGAAAAAGCATAAAGAGTTAAATACTTTATTCCAAGTCTTGCAGAAGTTTCAACTATCTCCCTTACTGCATTAATTCCTGCCTTATGACCCTCTATTCTTTCAAGTCCCCTTTTTTTTGCCCACCTTCCATTCCCATCCATAATTATAGCTATATGAGAGGGTAAATCTTTTTTTAAAATTTCAAGGAGTAATTTATATTCTTCTGAATCTCTATCAAAATAACCCTCAAAATTTTTTAGCATTATTAATCCCCCTTTTAAATTTTAAACTGCTTTCTTCAGAGATTTTTTCCCTTTCAAAAGTTCAATAGCCTTCTGAAGCTGTTTTTCATACACCTTCTTTTTATATGCCTTATAATATTTAACAGCTACATCCCCCTTCCCCAGAATATATTTACTGTATAAATCCATTGCAAATTCTTCAGGGGGATATTTAATATCAGGTCTGACACCTGAAGTCCTCGCCTTCTTAGATATAAAGGGCGAACCATCAGGAGCACAAAATACCTCATGTGTCAAATACAAAACATCTCCATCTCTCATGGGTATAAACTTCCCAATTCCTGCCCCTCCAAATGTTTTAAAACCAACAATCTTTGCTCTTTTATTTTCCTTTAAAGATGAAACAACTATCTCAGGAGCCTGCCAGGTGGTTCCATCTATAAGGACTACCACTTTTTCGGAAAACAAAACATCTGGTGACGCAATATACTTTTTTACCACCCTATCCTTACTTTTTAAAATTGTAATAGTTCCCTTTTTCAAAAATAGGTCAGATATGAAAACCGCATCTTCATATCCATTTCCATATGCCATCCTCAAATCTATAATTAATTTTTTTGCCCCTTTATTTTTTAAATTTTCAATCTCACGCTTTACCACAGGCCCACTCCCAGGCAAAATGGCATAAACTTTTAAATATCCCATTCCCTCCTGAATTAAATTAGACGAAACAATCTTTTCCTTTACAACCTCTCTAACAATATTGGTCTCATACAAATCATCTTCATCACTCCCCCTCTGAACACCTATTTTTATGGAATCTCCTACCTTACCCTTCAAAAGAGCTTTTACATATAGGTAATCATACTCCGAAATCCCCTTACCATTTATCTCAGAAATTGTATCTCCCACAAGCAATCCAGATCTTGACGCTGGAGAATTAGGGACAATTGCCATTATCTTGTAATAGCCCATGTGGGGAGAAAGTACAATTCCCACATCACCCTTCATATTACTTCTTTTTTGTATAAACTCATATTCATCCTTTTTAAAATAGGCACTATAACCATCCACGGATTCAAGCAGTCCTTTCAGGGCACCCCTTATGAGTTTATTCGGATTTACAGGGTCTACATATTTATCAAGTGCAAGTTTATAGACCATTTGAAAAGTATCAAGAGCCACATATGTCTTCTTCTGGGACGCATCCACCTTAAACAGATAACTCCCAAGTAAAATATAAAAGATGACAACCGCACTTAAAGCAGAAACAATCAAACTTTTACCTTTCAGCATTTTCCCTCCAACAACTTTAATAAACTATTCCAAAATTCCTTTTTAACTTACCCTTCAACAATTTTTTTCTAAATCCCGATACCCTATCAACAAATAAGATACCATTTAAATGGTCAATTTCATGTTGAAAACATCTGGCAAGAAGGCCTTCAACTGAAAGTGTGAAATCTTCACCTTCAAGATTTTGTGCCTTTACTTTTATGGCAACAGGTCTTACCACATCTTCATAGATTCCTGGAATGCTAAGACATCCTTCTTCAAACTTATCCTTTTCTTCAGAAAATTCAACTATTTCAGGATTTACGAGGACATACAGTTTATCCTTTTTATCGGGAGTAGAAATATCAGCCACAAAAACCCTTTTACTTACCCCCACCTGAGGAGCCGCAAGTCCTATACCAGGAGCCTTATACATGGTCTCAGCCATATCTTCCACTAACTTTTTTAAATTCCCATCAAAATCTTCCACAGGAAGTGCCTTCCTTCTCAAAACTTCACTTCCATAAATTTTAACTGGTAAAATCACACCTCACCCCTTATAAAAAATATTAACCTTTATTTTATATAATTTTCTAAAAATATTTTAAACTTTTTTTTAAAACATTTAAAATATCTTTTCGTATTCTTTTTTTAAAAAAACAGAGAAGGGAGTAAGAGATGTCAGAAAAAAAAGGAAAGGGCTGTCTAATAGCAGCCATAATCTTTTTAATCTTTATTGTTTTTACAATTATATTGTTTTTCTCTGTCAAATCAGCGTTAAATCCTATGCCTACGGTAAAAGACAATTCCGTCCTGATTATAAATCTAAAAGGAGAAATACCGGAATACAGCGAACAAAAAAACATCTCAGATTTTCTAAAACCTAAAATTCTCTCCTTCGCCGATATGTATAAAATTCTAAAATATGCAGCAAAAGATAAAAAAATAAAGGGTATATACCTAAAAATTTCAAATCCAACCATTGGATTTGCAAAGATTCAGGAACTTCTAAATCTTTTAAATGAATTCAAAAAATCCGGAAAATTTGTATATTCCTACATAGATGTAAGTAGTGAAAATGGATACTGGATATCCCTCCCCTCAGATAAAATTGTTATGCCCGAAAGTGGATATCTGGAAATAAATGGTTTTAAAATTGGAAACATGTATTTTAAAGAATTATTATCAAAACTGGGAATTGAAGCTGAAGTTGTAAATATTGGTAAATACAAAAGTTTTGGAGATATCTTTAAGAGAAAAAATATGTCAGAAGCAGACAGGGAACAACTTACCCTTTTACTCGACAACATCTATAATACCTTTGTAAAAGATGTTTCAAAATTCAGAAAATTTGATAAAAACTATGTGAAAAATAAAATTGAAGAGGGCATTTTTCTTCCAGAAAAAGCCCTTAAATCAAAATTTATAGATGAAATTACCTACGAGGATAAATTCCTATCAAAAATTAAAGATTTTTCTAAAATAGAGGGTATCAAGTATCTAAAAACCATTCCCCACACCTTCTCCACAAAAAAGATAGCAGTGGTATTTGTAGATGGCGGAATAGGAATGGGGCGGGGAGGATATGATCCCCTTATGGGAAAAGTGGTTGGATCTGACGAAATAATTAAGATCTTTAAAAAAATAAGAAAAGACAAAAGGATTAAAGGAGTGGTACTCAGGATAAACAGCCCCGGTGGTTCTGCAACCGCATCCGATTTAATCTGGAGAGAAATAAGAAAAACGGATGAAGTAAAACCAGTAATTGCTTCAATGTCAAATGTTGCAGCATCTGGAGGATATTATCTATCAGTTGCCTGTAGAAAAATTGTAGCAGATCCCCTCACCATTACCGGATCCATAGGAGTAGTATCAATTATTTTCAACCTTGAAAATCTATACAAAAAAGTAGGTATAAATGTAGAAATTCTTAAAAAGGGAAAATGGGCAGATTTTCCCACTGGAAATAGGGCTCTCACTGAAGAAGAGTGGAAGAAATTTAGAGAAGGCAGTGAATCCTTTTACAAAATTTTTGTCAATAAAGTTGCAAAGGGCAGAAGAAAAAGTTTTGATGAAATTGATAAGGTGGCAAGGGGAAGGGTCTGGAGTGGAAAAGATGCTCATACTGTTGGACTCGTTGACTCCTTGGGTGGACTTGAAGAAGCAATTGAACTTGCTAAAAATGAAGCCAGAATTGGAAAAAATGAAAAGGTGGGAATTATATTTTATCCAAAAAAGAAAAAACTATTTGATATTATAGCGGAAAATTTGGAAAACTCTGAAAAAATTATATTCAATAGAAAAGGTCTCAGGGAAAAAATTATTGAAAATTTCAAAAAATATAGGGAAAAATCACCATATTTATATTTAATGGAAAATAAGATAGAAGTGGAATAGATTTTATTCCACTTCTCCTACAATTTAGAAAACTAAAAAATTTTTATGCCCGGTAAATAAGATTTATTAAGATAATCTGAAGAGAGATTTTTCAATTTTACCTTAATTTTCTGTTTTTTAATTTTTTCTTTTCTGCCTTTTCTGCCTGGCACTAAATTTTAATTTTTCCCCTATAAGCCCATGGTGGAAATTGTATGGGGATAATTTTAGCCTGGCACCTTTTCCAGGTTTCGCTGTGAAATTTGAAGAGGGAGTTGGCAAATAAATATTTTCTCTATTGTTTTTCCTCAGACACAAAATTTTCGGTATGTCTCTCAATTTCTTTTATTTTTTCAAGTCTTCTCTCATGTCTTCCACCATCAAAGGGAAGTTTCTGCCATATTTTTATCATTCTAACCGCTTTACTTACCTCCATAAATCTCCCGGGTAAAACAAGCACATTTGAATCATTATGCCTTCTGCTAAGTCCTGCAAGTTCTTCATTAAAACAAAGAGTTGCCCTTATTCCTTTAAATTTATTTGCAGTAATTGACATCCCTATTCCAGTACCGCAGATCAAAATACCCCTATCTACCTCACCACTTAAAACCTTCTCCACAACTTTTTTTGCAAAATCAGGGTAATCCACCGATTCTGTGGAATAGGTACCAACATCCACAAATTCAATTGTTCTATCCTTTCTAAACTCCATCTTTATTGCCTCTTTTAATCCAAAGCCTGCATGATCACATCCAATTGCTACTTTCATAAAAACTCCTTTTCAGAAAATAGATAAAATTATAATTATTTCATGCCAAATTAAAAATAAAAAGTTTGCCTGGCACCAATTTTATTTTTTGCCTGGCACCATTTGTCATATTGAAATAATCAATCTAAAATGTTATAAACTAATCTATTTTTAGAGAGGTTTTTAAATGGAAAAGGCAATCCTTGCAGGTGGATGTTTTTGGTGTATGCAGGAACACTTTGAAAAAATTAAGGGAGTACAGAAAGTTGTATGTGGTTATACAGGAGGAAAAATATCAAACCCCACATATGAAGAAGTTAAAAGTGGAAAAACAGGACATTATGAAGCAATATTCATTGAATTTGATGAAGAGATCGTAAACTATAAAAGATTGCTGATTGAGTATCTTTCCATAATTGATCCTTCAGATTCCACAGGACAATTTATTGATAAAGGAAGTCAGTATAGAAGTGCAATCTTCTATTTAAACCAGAAACAAAAAGAAATTGCTGAAGACCTGCTGAAAAATCTCGAAGATTCAAAAATTTTTGATGAAATTTATGTGAAACTTCTCCCAAAAAATGACTTTTACAAGGCTGAAGGTTATCACCAAAAATACTATATTTCATGTCCACTGGAATATATGCAATATAAAAATTATTCAGGAAGAATTCATTTTATTAAAAAATATGGCAAAAAAATCAAAAAGTTATTAGGAGAAAACAATGATTAAAAACGCATTTTTACTATTTCTAATGGGCTTCTTTTTTCTCACACCTACCTTATCAGTTAATTACTCAAATATGGAAAGGTCAAAAATCCCTGAAAAATTTAAATGGGATTTATCTCCACTTTATAAAAATATTTCCGTGTGGGAAAAAGATTATAATGCTGTCAAAAAAGAAATAGCGAAAATTAAGGATTTAAAGAAAAATATTTTAAAGGACCCGGAACATCTCTATAACTTTCTTCAATTTAAAGACAAAATAGAGAGAACACTTTCAAAACTCTATCTCTTTGCCCATCTTTCCCAGGATGTGGATCTCACAAATTCAAAGAACAGTGAACTTGTTGGAAGGGTTACCTTTCTATTTTCCACCTATTCCAAAGAAATTTCCTTCTTTAAGCCTTTAATTGCAAGGCTTTCTGAAAAGGATTTCAACAAATTACTTTCTTATAAACCACTTAAGACCTATAGAGAATACCTCACTGATATAAGAAGATTAAAAAAACACATTTTATGTGAAAAAAGGGAAAAAGTCATAGCTGCTTTTTCTCTTATTTCAAGTGATCCTGAAACCATATACTCAAAGTTAAATTATGCAGATATAAAATTTCCCACGGTAAAACTTTCAAATGGAGAAAAGGTTACTATAAATCAATCAAACTATGTAAAATATAGAAGCAGTAAAAATAGAGAAGATAGAAAAAAAGTTTTTGAAGCCTTTTTTAAAACACTGAAACAATTTGGACACACCACAGCAGCAACACTAAATGAAGAAATAAAACTCCACTTTATAAATGCAAAGTTGAGAAACTACAAATCATGCCTTGAGGCATCCCTATATCCAAACAACATTGACACCACCGTATATAAGAATTTAGTTGAAGTGGCAAATGAGAATTTAGATGTTCTCCACAGATACATGAAACTAAAAAAGAAAATAATGGGATTTAAAGAACTCAGATATTACGATTTATATGCAGATATAATCCCCGGAAATTATGAATTTCCAGCAGAAGAAGGAAAGAAAATAATTTTGAAGGCCTTAAAACCACTTGGTGAAGAATACACAACAAAATTAAAAGACGCTTTTAACTCCAGATGGATGGACCTATACCCAAATAAGGGAAAAGCAGGGGGAGCCTATAGTGATGCCTGTTATGATGCACACCCTTATGTGTTTTTAAACTATAACGACGACTATGAAAGTTTAACCACTATGGCCCATGAGTTTGGACATGCCATGCACTCATTTTTGTCAAATAGCAACCAACCATTTATAAATTCCCAGTACACCACCTTTGTGGCTGAGGTTGCCTCCACAATGAATGAAACACTACTTGAAAGATATCTGGTTAAAAATTTAGAGGATAAGAGGGAAAAACTCTTTATCCTGATGCAATATCTCGAAATGCTGAGAAACACCTTTTTCAGACAGACAATGTTTGCTGAATTTGAACTTAAAATACACGAACTCATAGAAAAGGGCCAACCTTTAAGTGAAGAAGTACTATCAAAAACATACCTGAATATTTTGAAAAAATATTATGAAACCCCCGACGGAGATGTGAAAATAGATGATATATATGGAATAGAATGGGCATACATTCCACACTTTTACATGAATTTTTATGTATACCAATATGCCACAAGTATTTCAGCCTCAACGGTAATTGCTGAAAAAATACTTAAAGGAGAAAAGAACGCCAGAGAGAACTATTTAAAAATGTTAAAAAGCGGCTGTTCAAAACCACCTGTTGAACTTTTAAAGATGGCAGGTGCAGATCTCACCACGAAAAAGCCAGAGGAAAAATTGATTGAAGTAATGTCAAAAACAATAGATAAGGTGGAAAAACTCTGGAGTGAATTAAATAAATAGTTATGGAATATGTAATTGAGGCAAAGAATGTGGGGAAGAGATATGACATCTATCCCCACCCCTTTGACAGGGTAAAGGAATTACTATTTTTTGGAAGAAAAAGGTTTCACACAGAACTCTGGGCACTAAAAGACATTTCCTTTAATGTCAGAAGGGGAGAAGCCTTCGGTTTTATTGGAAGTAATGGTGCTGGAAAATCAACCCTTTTAAAGTTAATATCGGGAATCTCAAAACCCACAGAGGGGACAATTTCCGTGAAGGGGCGTGTCTCAGCACTCATGGAACTTGGAGCAGGATTTCACCATGAATTTACCGGAAGAGATAACATCTACATGAACTGTTCAATACTTGGTATGACAAAGGAGGAAATAGAGGAAAAAATTGACAAAATAATTGAATTTTCTGAACTTGGAGACTTCATAGATAGACCCATAAAGATCTATTCCACAGGAATGTTTATGAGACTCGGATTTTCTGTTGCAATAAATACCGATCCAGAAATTCTTCTAATAGATGAAATACTTGCAGTTGGAGATGAATATTTTCAGAGTAAGTGCTATAAAAAGATAAAGGAATTCAGGGAGCAGGGAAAAACTGTGATATTTGTATCCCACTCAATAAACACTGTTAGGGGACTATGCGATAGGGTTATGTGGCTTGACAATGGAAAAATGAGAGAAATCGGTGATAGTGTGCGGGTAACTGAGGACTATCTTAATTTCCAGAGGGCAAGAATCGGAAGAAAACTTGGAGGAGTTGTTCAGGATAAATCTGGAGAAATACCAAAAATAACACGACAGGGAACAAGGGAAGCAGAAATCACAAAGGTGGAATTTTTAGATGAGAGGGAAGTGCCAAAAGAGGAATTTGAATTCAACGAGACACTTATAGTGAGGATATACTTTAAGGCACATGAGGATATTGAAACACCCAATATGGGGGTTTCAATATGGAGAAATGATGGGGTACTCTGCTATGGTTCCTCATCCGCCAAAGATGAAACAAGTCTTGATGTACTAAAAAGTGGAGAAGAGGGATATTTAGATGTGATATTTCCAGAATGTCCTTTAATGGCAGGTGAATATGAAGTGTCAGTTGCCATTTACTGTCCCAAAGATCTACACCCCTATGACTTTCACAATAGACTCTATAAACTCAAAGTAAAATCAGGAAGAAGAGATGAGGGGGTTTGCTACATCCCACATAAATACAAATATGTATTTAAAAATGGGAAAATCATAGAAAAAGAGGCTAAAAAATTCCCATCCTATTTGCCAAACTCAAGTAAGAAATGACCCAGGGAGTAGAGGGAATCTCCTTTAGATGGCCAGATGATGATTGAATCTGCCTCTATCCCATCCATCTTTTTTGAAATCCTCTTTAGCCCACCATCATCTGAAGAGGGAATTTTGAAGTAAAAACTCTTGTTTTCCTTAAGTGTAAACCACACATTGTATTCATCATTCCCATCAACAGAGAGATCACAACCATAAATTTTTTCCATCCTTCCAAGGGAGATCCTGAGATAACTTCCACAAGGAATTTTCAGGGTATTTATATCCCACTTATCGCCATTTTTCTTAATTTTATACTTTTTAAGGGAGGAGTAATTTAAAGTCACACTATTTAAATCCTCCACAACATACTTCAGAATGGATTCATCCCCATCCTTTTCCTTTGAAGAGGACTCTTCATACTTTTTCAGAAGGTAGTTATACCTTCCAAAATTGAGTTTTACAATTTCTTTAAGCCTATTAAACGAGAATAATTTTCCACTTACAACAAGATGTAATTTGTCATAATATTCCCTTAAACTCTTATCCTTTATTAAATTTTTTCCAAGTGCCACAGTTTCAAAATAGCCTATGGGGATTTTTCTCTCAAAATGTCCTATCCTCCAGTTATTAACATCTTTAACTTTTAACCTGGAAAGGAGTGGATCCACAAGGGCAAATCTGTCCAGTATGTAAGTATCAGGTCTTTCAAAGAGGCCGTTATATCCGACCATATATTCAACTCTTGTTTTACGTGGCCTTTTAATTTTGTCACAAAAATAATCTCCAGGATCCTTTAGTTCTCTATTATTCCTTGTGGTATTTATAATACATTGACTTCTTGCAAAATAATACCCCCTCTCATTACAGATGCCACTTTTCCTTATAAAGTCCTCCTCAATGTTAAATTTAACTTTTCTGAAAAGTGTTTCTCTGCCACATCTAAGTGAACCATATCCAGATATGAGTATGAGCAGGAAAATTATTCCGTAATCAAACTTATCCTGAAATTCATATGAAGAAAGAATTATGAGGGAAGTAAAAAAGGGAACCGAAAGAAATCTTCCAGCCATGAAATCTCCGCCAATGTAAAGGATATAAAGCAAATAGAGAATAATGCCGGTGGATATGTAGGGGAGCTTCTTTTCTCTAAATCTGTAAAAAAAGGAAAAAAGTATCCCTGAGAAGATGACAAGGAGGGTTATGGGATCATATTTTAGTGAATCCAGAAAATAACAAATCCCTTGAAGTAGAAGTTTTTTATGAGAAATACCTGTGCAAAGTTTTGCAAATGCTGTATTTGGTAGGGGAAAGCCATAGTAAAATGTGGAAAAGATAAGCCAGAAAATGGCAGGGGAAAAGCCAATGAGAGCCCTCGAAAAAATTTTTTTAATCTTTCTAACCTCTCTATACCGAATAAATGTCTCCCTCACCAGCACGGGAAGTGGTATAAGGATTAAATCGGGTCTATTCAGGAAAATCAGTGAAGAGAGAAGGTATAAATATGATATTTTATCCCTATAGTACTTTAGATAGTAAAGAAAAAAAATTGAGATTAAAAAAAATGAAAGGGGATTTTCAAGCCCGGAGGAAGTATAATCAATAAATGCTTGAGAGAAAAGTAAAAGCAGTAAAATTAGTATTGATGTGTATCTGTTATCTGAAATTTTATAAATCAAAACCCATACTGCACCTAAGGAGAAAAGTAGTGAAAAAAATAGAGTTGTAAGAAATATCTTACCAGAAATGAAGTATCCCAGAGACAAAATGAGGAGCCAGAGAGGGTGGGTAAACCCCTGAACCCTCTCTCCAATGTTATACAAAAGACCATTTCCATTTACAAAGTTCAAAATAAACCGCATACTGATTTCTGAATCATCAGAAATCCACAAAATCCTCAGAAAAACAACAATTAATGTCAGAAACAAAAAAATTAGTATAAATTTTCCAATATTGTTTTCTGAATGTTCTTTAATTTCTTTACCACGGTGTAAGTCCATTGTAAACCCTTAAAATCATGGAATATTTAAGAAGAAAAAATAGTACCAAAAGTGGAATCAAAAGATATTTTGAAAAAAACTTTGGAAGTGTTAAATATACTGGAAAGGCAACGAGACTATACCTTCCAAGGGCATTTGGTGAAAATCTCAAAAAAACAGGTAGCATTGGTAAAAGAGAATAGAGGGATAAAATTAAAGTGTAATTTTTACTCCATGAACCATCCCTCCCCCCAAATTTCACACTCCAGATGGCAACAAAGATGGAATAGGTAAATGAAATGATAAACACAAAAAAGCCAAGCACATCTGGAAGAAAGAATACATTTAGTGGATTTTTAAGTGTATCCCGCAAATCTCCCCAGAGAAAGTCCAGACTTCCCTTCCAGGCAGATTGAAGTTTTACAAAGGCAAGTGGGTCTCCAACCTTTATCCAGAGTATTGCCATTGTGAGCATTAAACCACTTATGGAGAGAAAAACCAGAAAGAGGGTTTTTAAAAATCTTTTTCCCTTCTTTTTCGAAATTAAAAAAGAATATATAGGTAACAAGAGATAAGTTACCCCAACAAATCTTGTTCCTGAAGATAATCCTGCAAAGACCGAAGAAGTATATTCCTTTTTTTTCAAATATAGAAAAAGTGACAGAGAGGATAAAAATATAAAAAGACTTTCACTGAAACCAAAGTGTAGAAAAAAGGAGAAGGGATTTGACAAAAATAAAAGCAAGGAAAGAAATACACCTTCTCTTGAAATGGAAAGAAGTTTTCCCAATTTAACTCCCACAAACAAAATCCCCAGTAAAAATAAATTACTCAAAAAAGTTAGAGATACTGCTGTATTCCATCCAGTAAGCCATTTTACAAATTTTCCAAGATATGGAAATAAAAAGGGCCAGGCGCTGTTTTGCTGCTTTTTGCCATCTCCATCAAATTGATAGCCCTTTTCAACTATGGAGGCATACCAGAAATAGTCCCAGTGATTCATATAGGTAATCATTGCCCCAATAACTCCCATATACCTTGCGTCAAATTTTTCAAGGAAGTAAAAACCCTTTCCCCTATCAAAGTTTTCACACTTTACATCCATTGAAGCCCTTGAGTGGTTAATATTCCAGATGGTAAAGGATATCTTTCTGTTGTCACTACTTTCTGGATTTATCCTGGATGGAACTATAAATTTATTCGCCACAAAGTGAAGATCATTTTTCTTAAACTTTAATTTGAGTTCTATACTCTGGGGCATTTTCTTTAAGAT
>JAMOQF010000178.1 GCA_027064125.1 Acidobacteriota bacterium | reverse complement strand
ACCTTAAGTCTTAAATTTTTGACAGCAGGTTTAATTCCCAATTTAAAAATCCCTTCTGGAACATCCTTTAAAAGGGCATCTTGAGATACCCAGCGGTAGTACTTTGTATGCGGGAAAAAGTAAAAGGCAGACCTCATAACAATTAAAAGAGCAAAAAAAGAGATGAAAAAGAGAAAAAGTGAAATTGCAACATCCTTTAAATTAAAATATCTCGTAAAATACACCAGTGTAAACCTATGCTAAATTTTAGTCATATAAAATAGGATAATATACAAAACACTCTCCCTCATGTCAAATCATCTCTTGCCTTGACTAAGTGAGCATTTTATTTTAAATTTAACGCTAAACCTTTAAGGATATAGTGAAATGAAAATTTTAATAAATGTCCACTCTGCTCCGTTTAAAAAGAGTAGTATTGTCACCGGAAATAGTATCAGAGCCAATACAATAGGTGAAAGTCTTATTGAAAATGGTTTTACTGTGAAATACTTAATCCAAAAAAATTTCCTGAAAGAGGGGGAAAAAATAAAAGATGAAAAATTTATAACATATGAAGGAAGGTTGGACTTTTTAGAAATTGTTAAAAGTGAAAATCCAGATTTAATATATTTTATTCAAGGAGAGAACCTTGAATTTTTAAAAGGGGAAAAAATTGATTCACTCATAATCGGGGATTTCATTGCACCATCCCTTGTGGAATATTATTTTCAAGAACTTTCTTTTGAGGAGTGGTTTTTTAAATTCATAACAAGGATTTCCATGTGTGATTACATACTCTGTTCAACTGATAGGCAGAAGGCATACTACTTAAATTTAATAATGTGTTCCGGTTTTCCACTTGAATCAAATAGGATTATGACCCTGCCCCTTTCTGGAAAAAATATTGAGGTAAAAAACCCCTTAGATGGCGAAATCACAAGAATAGTGATGGGTGGCGTTCTCTGGCCCTGGATAGATTCAAGGAGATATCTATTAAAATTTGTGGAGGAAATTGAAAGGGGAAATAAAAAAGTAGAAATTAAAATATTTAGGGGGAAATACCCCTTTAGAATCGGTTCAATGAAATATTCCTCAATCCCTGAAGAAGTCCTTAAAAAAGGATTTGTGAAGGTCTCCGATTTTCTTCCCTATGAAAAACTTTTAAAAGAATACTTAAACAGTTCTCTGGCCTTTGACCTGTTTGAAAGAAATATAGAGAGGGAACTTTCCTTTTCCTTTAGAAACATTGACTATCTCAACTGCTCCCTTCCCATAATATGTCCAGATTTTACTTCAATGTCCCAATTAATTGAAAAATATGACGCTGGATGGGTAGTAAAAACACCAAATGACCTTGAAAAAATTCTAATGGAGATGGAAGACCAGAAGATTTTAAGGAAAAAGAGAAAAAATGCTAAAAAACTATTTAGAGAAAAATTTGACATTGACAAAAATATTGTGGTGCTGAAAAAAATTTTAAAAAGTGGTTCAAAGAGAAAGAAAAAAAGAAATTTCATAGAAATTTTTGGAAGTTTTTCAGATGAAATCTTTGAGGAATTAGCAGAGTTTAAAGAAGAAATTAAAAAACTTAAAGATGAAGTAAATTTTTTGAGAAAAGAAAAGGAAGAACTTATTGAAAAATTCAACGAGAAAGATAAAGATCATACATCTTCCGTAAGTGTCATAGAAGAACAAAAAAAATATATAGCAAAATTGGAAAGTGATCTTAAAAAGATGATTGAGATTTCAAACGAAAAGGATGTAAATTTAAATGAACAAAAACATATAATAGAAGAACTTAAAAAATACTCAAAGGAACTTGAAGAAAAAATAGATCACCTGAATTACGAAAACAGCAAGCAGCAAAAACTTCTCTCAGGAAAATTGGTAAAAATAACACTAAAAATTGAAGATCTACTAAAAGGTAAAAATAAATGAAAAAATATCACATATGTCTTATTTCCGAGGAATTTCCACCGGAAACAGGTTGGGGAGGAATAGCCACCTACACCCACACACTTGCTAAAGGTCTTGACAGACTTGGACACAAGGTTTCAGTTATAACAACAACATTAAGTGAAGACCACAAGAGTAAAATTGGGAAAAATATAGAGGTCTATCATCTAAAATTTCATCCCCCACAAAAAATTATATCAAAGGCAATTTTTAATACATTTAGATTCTGGCACAGAAATAGAAAAGAGGTGAGGCATGAGGTTCAACTTGCATGGGCATTCTACAAGGGGTTTAAACATATAAATTCCCAAGAAAAAATTGATATAGTCGAAGTTCCAGATTACCACTTTAATGGACTTTTCATTTCCCTTTTCAACTCAGTTCCCCTTGCGGTAAAACTACACACACCTCTAATTTTTAATTATTACTCAAATAACCTTCCAATTGACAGCGAAGTAAAGTGGCTTGACTACTTTGAAAGGCTTCAGATAAGGCAGTGTGATTTAATCTCATCCCCAAGTAAATTACTCAAGGAAAAAACTGAGAAGTGGATGAAGAAATTGAATAAAAAAATTCACGTGGTACCCTATGCAGTTGACCATGAGACCTTCCATCCCATAAAAGGGGAAAGGGAAAAAATAATTCTCTTTACAGGAAGACTTGAAGTTAGAAAGGGAGTACACATACTCCTTAAAGCCTTCAAGAAGATTGCCCCAAAAATTCCAGAATATAAATTATTACTTTTAGGACATGATACAGAGACCTTCACCTTAAATGGAGAAAAACTTTTTTTCAAGGAATATTTAAAAAGGACCAATCTCTTAGATGGTATTGAAGACAGGGTAATCTTTGGAGGAAGGGTTGAAAGGGAAGAACTCCCAAAATACTTCTCAAAAGCAAATTTTGCCGTGTTTCCCTCAGTAAAATTTGAAAACTTTCCCTTTGCATGTCTTGAAGGGATGAGTTGCGGAAGGGGTGTAATTGGCACAAATAGCGGTGGAATGGCTGAGATGATTGAAGATGGAAAAAGCGGTTTTGTGGTTGAGCCTGAAAATGTGGATCAACTTGCAGAAAAAATGTTAATTTTAGCAAAAGATGAAAAATTACAGGAAGAATTTGGAAAAAGATCCAGGGAAATCATTCTGGAAAGATACTCTTTAGAAAGTCAAAGTGAAAGAATCCTGAACTACTTCAAAAAGGTTATAAAATGAAAGAAATCACAGTGGTTATTTGCACAAGAAACAGATATGAAAACTTAAAGGAGTGCATAAATTCCATTTTAAAAAATGATGAAAACCTCTATGAAATATTAATTGTTGACCAGAGCACAGATGATAAAACTGAAAATTTTGTAAAAAATTTAAAAAATAAAAATATCAGATACATAAAAACAGACACAAAGGGACTTTCAAGGGCAAGAAATATAGCCATCTTAAATGTAAAGACAAAATACCTTGTTTTTACAGATGATGACTGTATAGTGACGGAAAGTTGGATAGAAGATATTTTAAAAGAATATAAAAAAGATGAAAAAATCTGGGGGGTATATGGCAAGGTGCTACCCTATGGCGATAAAAGTAAAGATGAATATTTCTGCCACTGTTTAATAGAGTCTGATAAGAGAAGTGAATGTAGCAACCCCGTTATTCCCCACAACTATCTGGGACATGGAAACAATATGTCCTTTAAGACAGAAATTTTTAAAACAGTGGGACTTTACAATGAGAAATTGGGGGCAGGAACATGGATGCAAAGTGGAGAGGATACGGATTTTATCTACAGGGTTTTGAGAAAGAGATTTAAAGTAATTTATTCCCCCATCCCAACTGTGTTTCATAACAGTTGGAAAACGATGGATGAGGCTGAAAAATTGGACTATGGTTATGTGAAAGGTTTTGTTACAATTTTCTCCAAATACGCATTCAAGGGAGACTTCGTTGCAATAAAGGCTTTAGTTTTGAGGTTATATCAATTATTTAAAGATATTTTTCTGGCGTTAAGATATAAAAACTTTAAAAAGGTATTTACCACCTCAAAAAAGGTTTTCATATATTTTTATTCAATTCCCATAGGTTTTTATTTTCTTTTATGTGGAGATCCCACCTATAAAAGTATGGAAAAAAAATATGCCAGTATCAATGAAATGGTTGATACCATCCATTTGTCAAATTAAGTTCCAGTGCATACTCAACAACTTCTTCATATTCATCTTCCGTTATACCCCTTGAGATTTCTTCAATCTGAGGAGCTTTGTATGCTGGAAAGTACTGGGACATTAAACTTATGTAGATTTTATCTCCAAAATTTTCCGCAAGAAATTTTAAACACTTCTTACTATTTTCAATAAAATTTGGCAGGATCAGATGCCTCACAATCATTCCCCTTTTTATGGTTCCATCCTCAAAAAATTCCACATCCCCAACCTGTCTGTACATTTCAATTAGAGCCCTTCTATTGATTTTTACATAACTCTTTGCAGAGGAATATTTAATCGCAAGATGGTCAAATGAATACTTAATATCTGGAAGATATACATCTACAATCCCATTTAATAAATTGAGGGCAATTTTATTTTCATAGCCAGAAGTATTCCAAACAATGGGAATTTTAAAACCTTTCCCCACAGCAATTTCAAGGGCTTCAAGTATTGAAGGGATAAAGTGGGTGCCAGTTACAATATTTATGTTGTGGGCACCCCTTTCTTGCAAAAAAATCATCTTTTCAGAAAGTTCCTCTACACTCACTTCTTTTCCCACAAGATACTGACTTATGGGATAATTCTGACAAAACACACATTCAAGGGTACAGCCTGAAAAAAATATGGTTCCAGATCCATTTTTTCCACTTATTGGGGGTTCCTCTCCAAAATGTAAATTGGCACTTGCAATTTTCACCACATCCCCAACACCACACTTCCCCACTTCATGTATAGTCCTATTAACCTTACACACATTTGGGCAGAGAATACACCTCCCATATAGTGATTTTGCCCTTTTTATACGCTCCTTTATCTCACCACTTTTTACCAGATTTAAATAGGAGGGATACATATATTATTAAAATGGGGGGGAAATCCCCCCACAAAGGAAATGTGAAAATTACTTTTTATTTTCCTCTGGTTTTACACCATGTGCAGCATCCTCTTCGGGAGTGGCATCCCTTACACATCTAAAACCAATTCCGCCAAGGTAATTTTTAGCAAAGCAACTTCTTGCAGCGAGATTAAATACCTTTCCCTGAATATAGCAATTTGCACCCTTAACAACTATAAGTTTTTTATAATAATTTTTATCTCTAAATTTACAGCCCTTATAGCGTTTGTAAATACTATCTGTCCATTCAAATACATTTCCCAGCATATCGTGTACACCATAGAAACTTACATCACCTTTGAACTTTCCAATATCAACGAGAGTTGACATTCCTGCCTCTGCAGTGTTTGAAGCATTGTCCTTCCACGTATTCCCCCAAGGATATCTTCTCTTTTCCTTCTTGTCCGGATCCCATGAGGCAGCCTTTTCCCACTCTTCATTTGTGGGAAGCCTTTTTTTGGCCCACTTTGCATAGGCTTTAGCATCCTTTAAAGTTACATTAAAAACCGGGTGAAGTTCTTTGCCTTCTGCGTAATAATTTCTCCAATTACCTTCAGAAAGGTATCCGGTATCGGCCACAAATTTCAAATACTGCTCAAATGTTACTTCATACTTATCAATCCAGAAGGATTTTAAATACACTTTGTGGGGTGGTGAACTGTATTTTGTAACGGGATCATCTGCAGGCCCACCAATTATGCATTCCCCTGCCGGGACAAACACCATTTCATTGTAATTTACCTCCTGTTCCACCTTTTTCTGAACAGGCTTTTTTACATTCTGCTTTTTACCTGCATTTTCACCTTTTGAACAGGATACGATAAAAAATATTGAAAAAAGTGAAATTAACAATAAAACAAAAATACTTTTTCTCTCCATGGTCCCTCCAGAATCACTAAAGATATTCAAAATTTAATATACTATAATTGTTAAAGTTTTACAAATATTTTAAAGAAGAACAAGTACAAATTTATACAGTATATCGCCTTCATGAGAAACCAATAATAAGGGTTCCTTATCCCCTTCTGGGACACAGGCAACCACTTCTTCCACCTTTAAAGAGGAAAAATATTCCTTTAAATAGGAGCAATTCAATCTGATTTCCTTTTCTTCTTTCCCTGAATAATCCTTAATGGGGACCTCTTCCACACCTCCTCCCTTTTCTGTTTCGTCGGAAGAGAGAATTACTCTTCCCTTCTCAAATTTCCAGAAAATGTGGTTTGAAAGTTTGTTTGTAAAAATTGAAATTCTACCTAAAGCACTTTTCATTTTTTTAACATCAAGTGTACATCTATTTTCACACTTCTTAGGCATTATGGACTCATATTGAGGAAATCCTCCTTCTGCTTTCTGAGAAACCATAAACCCATTATTACACCTGAAGTACAAATGTTTTTCATCAAAACTAAACTCCAGAATATCTGAATCACCAATGAAATTTTGCAATTCCATCATTGCCCTTTTTGGGATAAAAACATCCACCATTCCATAATTTACATCTCCCTTATATTCAACATAGGAAAGCCTATAGGCATCCGTGGAAACCATAATTATTTTTTCCTGTTCCAAAAAGAGTTTTGCACCAAAGAGGTTAAATTCCATAAAGGTGGGTCTAACAGATGCAGAAGTTTTTGAAATCATTTCTTTAATTATCCGGGCTGGAAGTTTAATATAATCGCCCTGATATTCAGGAATTTCAGGAAAGGCATCCTCAAGAAGTGTTGCAAGGGAATATTCCCCCATACCCGACCTTATTTTCATTCTATTATTCTCCATTTCAAGTTTCAGGTGAATTTCAGAATCCCCATCAAAACTTCTGAAAAGATCTGTTATCTCCTTTGCAGGAACGGTACAACTTCCCGGTGAAATGACATTTTCTACATCTATACTCATTACAATACTTATCTCACCATCGGTGGCCTTTAAAATCAATTTTCCATCCTCACCCATTTTCATTAAAATATGAGACAAAATGGGAAGATATGTTGCCTTTCCAGTAATTGTACTTAAAATTGTAAAACTCTTTAAAATATCATCTCTCTTAATTTTAAATTCCATAAATAATTACTCCTTAAAATCTTTTTTATATTTTAATATTTTATTTTAATATTTTATTTAAGTTAAATAAACAACAATTTAATTTCTCAATTTTCCATAAAGATATAAACTGTAGCCATCGGGCATTTTCCACATCTTTAAGTTAACATAATCTCTTGAAAAAATTAACCTCTTCATTATCTCCTTATTTTCATCAGTATTCCAGAAGGGTCCCTGATTTCCATCCTTAATCAGGACATATTTAAACCTTTTAAGATCCCCTTTCTCCGCTATTCTCCAGATATAACAATTTATGCCCTTTAACATCTGATAATCTTTAAAAGTCCAAACATTTAAATATCTGTGGTCAAACACAAGCCCAAGAGAAAAAAAACCATTTTCCCTATTTTTAATATAATCCATTATTTCACCAATTCTCCAATTCTCCCATTTTGGCGGACCCCATATTCCAAATTCATTTCTGACATAACAGCAGATGTCGTCGTGATACTCTTTAAAAGTGGTCTTATACCCATTTGATGTGGGGATCAATATTCTTTCCTTGAAGGAACAGGTATCTTCATGTTTTAAAACACACCTTTCCGGTAAAAAAGGAAATATGTCAAAAGAAACCATGAGGGACTGAAAAATAATCACAATAAGTGTCAATATGATCAATAGATTCTTCATCCATTTTGACTTTATTCCGAAAACAAAATAAGATATAACAATTGAAATTGCAGGTAAAACATAAATAATATGTCTGTAAGCCTTATTTGAAAATAAGGTTAAAACCACATAAGGTCCTAAAATCATCCAGATGATTAAAAATTTATAGGAAACATCGCTTTTTATCCATTTATAAAGGCCCAAGAGAAAAAGTAAAAATAAAAAGATAAAGAGATGATGCCCCAAAAGAGCCCTTAAGTAGTAAGTAAAATAATAGAAAGTAAATCTTGCCGGATCCCCCTCAATCTGGCCAAGTCCCTGGGATAAAAATAAAAAGTTATCTGCCAGATATTTAAAATTTGCCCCATACCAGGGGGCAAAAATAATCAGGGAAGAGATCAAAAAGTTGAGAAAATTCTCCATCCTATTTTTGTAATCTTTTCTATACTTTATAAAGGAGGCGTAAAAATAGTATAAGATGGGGAAAAATAGAATAAAAAATTCGGTCCACTTAAAAATAAGTGAAAGTCCCAGGGAAATGCCTGAAAGAATTGAAAACTTCTTCTCTTTAAAATTTTCAGTTTTAATTAAAAAATATAAAGTAAGCACCATAAAAAAAAGAGTTCCCACCTCAAGCATAACATCTCTTGAAGTCCACCAGATGTGGGGAGACATCACAAGAATTGCTGCAGCAAAAAGAGATGTAGATTCCTTCTTTAAAATCTCGTATGAAAATTTATATGTTATTCCAAAAAGAAGAAGAACAAAGAATACATTTAAGTACTTTGCACTCTTAATTGTCACTGGCAAAAATAATAAAAATAGATTTTCCAGAAGGTAAAACAGGGGAGGATAAAAGGGTTCAAGTTTTAAAAAGTTTAAAATGGAAAAGTTTCCACCTGTAAAAAAATTTCTGAATTTCAATATGTTTGCAAAGTGTAAAGCACTATCCCACATTAAAGGGAGATTATTTTGACTAAACCAGATAAAATCAACCGTAAGTACAAATAAAATTACTAAAAACGAGTAAAAAAATTTACTCTCTTTTTTCCGCATAATCTCTCAACATCTTAAGAAATTTTTCAGGCATTTTCTTCTTATTACCATCACTTCCAACGGGAATGTGAACAGTGTAACCAAAAGCAAAAAGTCCCATATTATCTTTCTTAAAAAGTTCATACTCAAAGATAATTAACAGAGGCTTTGCAACATTTAGATAAGTTCTTATGACAATTTCATCGTCATAACTCACAGACTTTAAATACCTGCACCAACTTTCAGCAACAGCAAGATATACATCCGCTTCCTCTTCCACATCTCTATAACTAAATCCACTTGCCCTCGAAAACTCACTCCTTCCTATTTCAAAATAGGTAAAATAATTTCCATAATAGACAACACCCATCCTATCGGTTTCTTCATATCTTACTCTAACAACTAAATCTTTAAAATTACCTTTAAAAAGCAATTTTCTATTTTTTCCCATTTTTCCCCTCGGCAAATATGAAATAAAAATCTTTAATTGAAAAATACTTTTCTTGAATATACTTCATATCTTCAAATCTTATCGAATCGGTATAATCCATCATACTCTTTAAAATAAAAGGTGTTATCCCCATTTTTTTACAATATTTTATAAATAAAAAATCATCTTTTTTTATATGTTTCAACTCTTCTTTAAATTTTTCCTTAGAATAACTTAACATAACCCCATCAAGTTCAAAATTTTCTAAGAATTTGAATAAATCCTTTTTATCAAAGTTGTCCAGAAAGATTTCAACTATCTGGCTATCAGGCAAAAAAACCCTTTTAAGTCTAATGGGTTTAAATTTCTTCTTAAACTCCTTTAAAAAGAAAATTTCAAAAACCTTTGAAAATATGTAATCATCGGAGTTAATGGAGGGCAATTCAAAATACAAAAGAGACAAATCAGAATTCCCTACGAAAATTTCCCTTTTTCTCTTTAAATTTTTTATGAGAGAATATTTCTTCTTTCTTTTTTTTATCAACAATCCAAAATACCTGGAAGCAAAAATGTATGGTTTTACACCTTTAATTTTTCCTTTAAATAAAATTGTAATACTTGCCGGATTTAAAAAAGCCTTTGAATACCTGTAAACATCATAGGGAGTTATCTCTTCCAGAACCCTATAATCATTTAAAATTCCACAATCTCCACACAGGTAAAAATTTTTTCTACAAATTCTATCCAACCTTAAAAAGGGATCTTCACTTTTATTTAAAATCCTTAGAGAAAGCCTATCCTTAACCCTTTTAAAAACATCTTCCCCAAATCTAAAATCTGAAAAGGTGTTTTTCAAAATTAAAAAGAGTACAGGAATTCCTTTATTTTCAACATTTATATCTATTTCCACTCCCATACTATCCTCAGAAAAGTTAATTTTCTTAACTTCCGCAATCTTACTGAGAGAATCTTCAAGATCTTCTTTTAAAATTTCAAATGTTATATCCCTTATTCCACTTTTAAAATCTAAATCCTCAAAAATACTTCTTTTTAGAAGTATCGAAATTTTTGAAGAATTTCCAGTACTTGGGAAATAGTAAAAAGTAAGTCCATTGAGTAAAGATATTTTGCTATAAGGAGTTGAAAATAAAAAAATGGGGGAAAACAACAGTAAAAATATTATGAATCTTTTCTTCATAAAACATTTATAACACAATGGGGAAAAATATAAAATAAAAATGGCGGAGGTGCATGGGAATCGAACCCACCAGTGACATCCCCCGATGCCACTCAACGGTTTTGAAGACCGCGCGGGACACCAGTCCCGATTCACCTCCACATTTTAATGATTTTAGCAACATTGGGTTAAAAGTTCAAAAATAAAATGGTGAAAATTTACTTCTTATGGTATAAAATCTTCTATGGGGAAAATTTACCATGAAAAATAGTAAAGAAATAGATAAAATTTTAAATGATTTAGAAGTAAGTATAAAAAAATTAAAAATTGAATATGACATCTTTTTTGCAGGGGGACAGAAGACCCCTCCAAACAACCTTAAATCTAAAGTGGAGAAAACAATCCAACAACTTTTAGATGAAAGGGGAATGTCCTTTGCACAAAAATTTAAATTTAACACACTTGTAGCAAGATACAATGTCTATAAAGAGTTATGGAGAAAAAAACTAAAGCAACTTGAGGAAGGTGGAAGGGAAAGAGATGAGAAGATCATTGAAGAATTACTGGCCAAAAATATAACCAATTATGAAGGGAAAAAAGGTAAAAAATCAATTGTAGCAACAATTCCTGAAAAGCAAAAAGAGGAAATAAAAGAATTTTATGATTCCATAGTAAATACACATAGAGAAATAACAGGCAAAGAACCTTCATTTAAATTCAATCAATTCTTTAAATTTATTTCCAAAAAGACAGAAGAGTATAAGAAAAAATATAAATGCCAGGGTGTTGAATTTGGCATAAAAGTCGATGGAAATGATGTAAAAATAATCACAAGAAAGAGATAATCCAAGAGTTGCAACATCCCATAATTTGCGATTTATTTTTGAAAACCTGTTCAATTTTTGTCTTTTATTAATCAGGTCTATACCTTTTGGACATATTTTGAAAAGTTTTTTCAATTTTGCCTGACACTAATTTCAATTTCACGCACCAGATTTCTTGCCTGGCACCTTTTGCCCAATACCATCCTAAATATCCATAGAGGTGATAAATGAAAATCTTTTCTCTTATAACCCCCAGGGCACTAAATTCTGGGTATGTTTCGATTAAAAGCCAAATAGCCTACGCTAAAAAATATGGTATTTGCTTTAAAGACAGTTTGCTTCATTTTAGCACGCTTACTGGGATCCCTGTAGGACAATCACGGATTTTGGGGACATATAAGAACTTGACAAGAAAGAATTTAAAAGATATAGTAATTTGAAATCTTTTTTTGAGGAAGGAGTTATGGAATTTAAACTATCAGAAGAACATGAAATGTTAAAAAAAATGGTCAGGGACTTTGCAGAAAATGAGATAAGACCTCATGTACAGGAGTATGATGAGAGTGCAGAATTTCCCTATGAACTATTTAAAAAGGCAGCAGAATTGGGACTTGCCGGTGTTACATATGAAGAAAAATATGGCGGATCCGGTATGGACAATTTATCCTATGCAATAATAATTGAAGAAATATCAAGAGTTGATGCTTCAATGGGAGTAATCCTTTCTGTTAACAACTCTCTCACATGTGATCCAATTAATGACTTTGGAACTGAAGAGCAAAAGAAAAAATATCTAACACCTCTTGCAAAGGGTGAAAAGATAGGATGTATAGCACTTACAGAGCCAGGAGCCGGTTCCGATGCGGGAAATGTTTCAACCACTGCTGTAAAAGATGGAGATTACTACATTGTAAATGGGACAAAACACTTTATAACCAATGGAAATGCAGCTGACATTGCAATATTATTTGCAAGAACTGACAAAACAAAAAAACACAAGGGTATAAGCGCATTCATTATTGAGAGAAATTTTCCTGGATATAAAGTGGTGAAAACTGAAAACAAAATGGGAATAAGATGTTCAGGTAGTTCTGAAATAGTTTTTGAAGATATGAAGGTACCAAAGGAAAATCTCCTGGGTGAAGAGGGTATGGGATTTAAAATAGCCATGCATACTCTTGATGGAGGAAGAATAGGAATTGCGGCCCAGGCACTGGGAATAGCACAGGGAGCATTTGAAGAAGCAATAAAATTTGCCAAAGAAAGGGTTCAATTTGAACAACCCATCATAAATTTCCAGGCAATTCAGTTTAAATTGGCAGACATGGCCACTCAGATTGAGGCAGCAAGACTATTAACATATAAAGCCG
>JAMOQF010000177.1 GCA_027064125.1 Acidobacteriota bacterium | reverse complement strand
AATTTTATTGAAGGAAAGTTAATTTCAAAGGGTTATAAAATTTGTATAGTTGCAAGTAGGTTTAATGATGTTATAACTTCAAAATTAATTGCGGGGGCACTTGATGCTCTGAAAAGAACTGGAACAAAGGAAGATGTGGTTGACATTTACAAAGTACCCGGTTCCTTTGAAATACCTCTTGTGGCTAAGAAAATTGCCATGAGTGGCAAATATGATGGAATCATCTGTCTTGGAGCAGTCATTAGGGGAGAAACCCCCCACTTTAATTATGTTAGTGCAGAAGTTAGTAAAGGTATTGCTCAGGTTATGCTTGAAACTAAGGTTCCTGTTGGGTTTGGAATTATTACAGCTGATACCATTGAGCAGGCCCTTGACAGGGCAGGCTTAAAGTCTGGTAATAAAGGTTTTGATGCTGCAATGAGTGTAATAGAAATGGTAGATCTTTTTAATAAAATTGGGTAAACATTATGGGGGCAAGGAGAAGGGCTCGGGAGAGGGCTATACAGATACTCTATCAGATGGATATTTCAGGGGACTCACCAGAAAATGTTTTAAAACTTTATTGGCGTATGCATCCCCCTAAAAGTGAGGATGTAAGAAAATATACCCTCTTTTTGTTTGAGGGAACTGTAAATAATTTGAAAAGAATTGATGAATTGATAGTAAAATATTCCAAAAATTGGAAATTGAGCAGGATGCCGGTAGTAGATAGAAATATATTGAGGCTTGCTGTTTTTGAACTTTTGTATGAAGATGATGTACCACCATCTGTGGCAATAAATGAGGCACTTGAAATTGCAAGAAGGTTTAGCACTGAAGATTCCACACAATTTATAAATGGGGTTTTAGATGCTATAAACAAGGATTTTCTTTCAAGTAAAGAAAAAAAAGGAGAGTGAAAAATGGGAAGTTTAGAGGAAAAACTTCTTGAACAGAGGATAAAGAAATTTGAGGAGTTAAAGGAACTTGGGGTTGAACCCTATCCAAATAAATTTGAGTATTCCCATACTATTTCTCAAATTCTCGAGAGATTTGGTGGCTTTTCTTCAAGAGAATTTGAGGAGAATGAGAAAAGGGTAAAAACCGCCGGGAGAATTATGGCGATTAGAAGTTTTGGTAAGGCTTCCTTTGCCACAATATCAGATGGGAAGCACAAACTTCAGTTTTATATTAAGAAAAATGTGGTGGATGATAAAACTTTTAAAATATTTAAATTAATTGATATTGGAGATATAGTTGGAGTTGAAGGTAGACTTTTTAGAACTAAAACGGGGGAATTGACAGTACTTGTAGAAAAATTGTATTTTCTTTCTAAATGTTTTTTGCCATTACCTGAAAAATGGCATGGTTTAACAGATATTGAGTTGAGATATAGACAAAGATATCTTGATTTAATTGTAAACCCCAAAGTGAGGGAAATATTTGAAACAAGAAGTAATATTATAAAATCAATTAGAAACTTTCTTGAGGAAAGAGACTACATAGAGGTTGAAACCCCAATGATGCATGCAATTGCTGGGGGAGCTACTGCGAGGCCTTTTGTGACCCATCATAATACACTTGATATTGATCTCTATTTGAGAATTGCTCCGGAACTTTATTTAAAGAGGCTTGTGGTGGGAGGAATGGAAAGGGTATATGAGATAAATAGAAATTTTAGAAATGAGGGCATATCCACAAGACACAATCCCGAATTTACCATGGTAGAGTTTTACCAGGCTTACAGTGATTATAAGGATTTAATGGATTTTACCGAAGAGATGTTTAAAGAGGTTGCAGATGTGGTTCTTGGTGTTAGAAAATTCAAATTTGGTGAATATGAAATTGATCTTGACAAATGGGAGAGGCTTTCACTCAGAGAGGCTATAATAAAATATTGGGATTTTGAAGGGGATAAACCCAAATTTGAGGATTTTAAGGATAAGGAAAAGTTGAAAAGGCTTTTTGAAATTTCTGGTATTGAATTTGATGAGGATCTTTCTGAAGGTAAATTGACCGGGATCTTATTTGAAGAAGTGGTTGAGAAAAAGTTAATAAATCCCACCATTATTTATGATTATCCCATTGAATTGTCTCCCCTTTCCAAGAAGAAAAAAGATGAACCTGATTATGTGGAGAGATTTGAACTCTATATTGGGGGTATGGAAATCGCAAATGCTTACAGCGAGTTAAATGATCCCTTTGATCAAAAGGAAAGATTTCTCCAGCAATTGAAAATGAAAGAGGCAGGAGATGAAGAGGCACACATGATGGATGAAGATTATATTAATGCTCTTATGTATGGGATGCCTCCAACTGCTGGTGAGGGAATAGGAATAGATAGGGTTACAATGCTTTTTACAAATTCCCAATCAATAAGGGAAGTTATTCTCTTTCCATTATTGAGGCCTGAAAAGAAGACGAAGTGATATTTAATGAGTTTTGAACTTTTTGTAGCCCTGAGGTATTTGAGGGCTAAGAGAAAAAATGTTGTTATATCTTTTATTTCATTTCTTTCTATTTTGGGGGTAATTGTTGGAGTCTCATCTCTTGTGGTGGTTACCTCCATGTATGGGGGATTAATAACAAATCTCAGAAGTAAGATTGCTGATGCAACTGCACACATAACCATCTTATCCGTAAATAGAGGATATATAAGACAACCTGAATATATTATAAAAAAAATAGAGAAGTGTGATGAAATTGTTGGAATGACTCCGGTAACCTACTTGAAGGGGCTTCTAATTGGAAAAATTTCTTCAGAAGGTTGTGTTATTAAGGGAGTTGACTTTAGATTTCCCGGTGCTGTGGATGGCAATTTGTTCAAGTTAAAAAGTGGGAGTATCTTATCCCTTAAAGGAAGTGATAATGGAATTGTAATAGGCTATGAACTTGCAAAGAAAATTGGTGTAAGGAAAGGAGATTATGTTAAGGGTATATTCCCACAGGGAAGATTGACACCTTTTGGGTTTTCCCCCACCATAAAGAAGTTTAAGGTTATTGGTATATTTTCTTCTGGTCTGTATGACTATGATTCCATGTGGGGATATGTGAATATAAAAGTGGCAAATAGGATTTTAAGTATTCCTTCTGATGGTTCTCAATTTATTGATTTAAAGGTTAAGGATGTGGATCTGGTTAAGAAAATTGAGCACAGGATCAAAAAAATTATAGGAAATGATTTTTCCTTTTCCGATTGGATAGACAGGAACAAACCCCTTTTTTCTGCATTAAAACTTGAGGAATTGGGTTTATTTCTTGCCATCAGTTTAATAGTAATTGTGGCTGCTTTAAATATTATAACTACCCTTACAATGATGGTTATGGAAAAGCAAAAGGACATAGGAATTTTGCTTTCTATGGGAGCAAGGCCCAATACCATTTCAAAAATTTTTATGTATCAGGGCTTGATTATAGGTATTCTGGGAGGTATTTTAGGTGCCATTTTGGGGGTTGGTATTTCCCTTTTATGTGAAAAATACCACTGGATAAAGATAGACAAAACAGTTTATTCCCTCTCATATCTACCTTTTAAAGTGGATTGGAGTGTTGTCCTTATGATTTTCTTTGGAGCAGTTTTAATAACTTTTCTTGCTACACTTTATCCTGCTCGTAAAGGTAGTAGTGTAAATCCAATTGAGGCACTTAGAAATGAGTGATTTTTTTTTAAAAGCATTAAATGTGAAAAAATCCTATAGGACTTCCAGTGAAAAGATAGATGTATTAAAGGGATTGGATTTTAGACTTCAAAGGGGAGAAATTGTTTCAATTATAGGTGAATCCGGTTCTGGTAAATCAACACTTCTCCATATTTTAGGGGGAATGGATTTGCCGGATGATGGTTCTGTGTTAATTGATGGAGTTGACATTACTTCTTTAGATCTAAAAGAAAGATCCCGATTTAGAAATGAAAATATCGGATTTGTGTTTCAGTTTCACTACTTATTACCTGAATTTACTGTGATGGAAAATTTGAAAATACCCCTTATGATAGGTAAAAGGCATTCCAGGGGGGAAATGGAAGAGATTTGCATAGAAATTTTAAATCTTGTGGGGCTTTTTGAAAAGAGGAACAGGAAGCCAGATGAATTGAGTGGGGGACAACAGCAATTGCTTGCCATAGGTAGAGCAATGGTGAATTCTCCAAGGTTGCTTTTAATGGATGAGCCCACGGGCAATCTGGATGAAGAGACCTCAAAAAGGGTTATGGAAAAGTTGTTTAAAATCTTAGAGGAATTGGAAATTACAACTGTAATAGTTACCCACAATATTTCCCTTGCCAGGAGGACTGAAAAAATTTATAGACTTTCGGGAGGAAATATTAATCTTGAAAAATATTAGAATTCTGTTTATTATTTAAAGGGATGAATAATTAAAAGTAGGTGGAGTTGAGAGAAAATGTTTGAAAAATATTCAGAGGAGGCAAGAAGAATTATATTTTTTGCAAGACATGAGGCGGGTTTGCTTGGTAATGAAAGTATAACAGCTGCCCACTTGTTGCTTGGAATTTTTAGAGAAGTACCAGGGATAAAGAGGTTTTTCCCAAATGGTCAGGAGGGGGTTGATGCCATAAAGCGTACAATTAAGTCAAATTTGGAAGAAGTGGAAAGGAAAGCCACTGCGGTGGAATTGCCTCTTTCTGATGATGCCAAAACTGCTTTGAATAGGGCGATGTTGGAGACCCTTTCCATGGGGGAGGATGAGGTTAAGGGTGTTCATATATTTCTCGCCATTTTGAAGGATAAGGATTCCTTTGCCGGAAAGATTCTCTACGAAGAAGGACTGAGATATGGAAAGATAAGGGATATTGTTAGCAATTTAACTAAGCAGAATTATGCAGAAAGTAGTAAAAGAGAACATCGTCATAGAAAAAAACTGACTATTTTTGAATTTTCAAGGGATTTGACGGAACTTGCTGAAAAGGGAGATCTTGATCCTCTTATAGGCAGGGAAGTGGAAGTTGAAAGGGTAATTCAGGTTCTTTGTAGAAGAAGAAAAAATAATCCTGTCTTGATAGGAGAACCTGGTGTTGGAAAAACCGCAATAGTTGAGGGTCTGGCACAGCGAATTGCAAAGGGAGATGTTCCCATTTTTTTAAAGGGTAGAAAAATTATTTCCCTGGATATTTCTTTGATTGTTGCAGGTACAAAGTATAGGGGACAGTTTGAGGAGAGGTTAAAAAAGATCTTAAATGAATTGAGGGAAAATTCTGAGTATATAGTATTTATTGATGAAATACATACCCTTGTGGGGGCTGGATCTGCTGAAGGGTCTTTAGATGCTGCAAATATCTTAAAACCTGCACTTTCGAGGAGTGAAATACAGTGTATAGGTGCTACCACACCAGCAGATTATAGAAAATATATTGAAAAGGATAGGGCTCTTGAGAGAAGATTTCAGGCCATTATGATTAGACAACCCACAGAAGATGAGACAATAGAAATCTTAAATGGAATTAAAGAAAAGTATGAGAAATTTCACAATGTTAAGTATCAAGAAGATGCAATCAAGATGGCTGTCTATTTATCAAATAGATACATAACCGATAGATTCTTACCAGATAAGGCTATAGATATAATTGATGAGGCGGGGGCGAGGGTTAAATTGAAAAATAGGGAAGTTGTTTCTGAAGATGTGGATTTGAACTACCTCAAATTACAGAGAATTAGAAGACAGATAGATGAATTTATAAAGGTTGGGGAACTGGATAGTGCAATTAGGTTGAAAAAAGAAGAGCAGGAGCTTCTTGACGAGTTGCCTCCTGGGTATCGAGTAATGGATGATGGTTTTTTAAAATTTGTTACGAAAGATGATATAGAAGCAGTGGTCTCTGGCTGGACTGGAATACCTGTCAGTGAAATAAAAGAGGAAGAAGCAGAGAAATTATTGAGAATGGAAGAGGAATTACATAAATATATTGTAAGTCAAAATAGCGCCATTTCAGCGGTTTCAAGGGCAATAAGAAGAAGTAGGGCAGGCATAAAAAATCCCAAAAGACCTGTAGGCTCTTTTCTCTTTCTGGGACCTACTGGTGTTGGAAAGACTGAACTTGCAAAGAGATTGACCCAATTTCTATTTGGTAGTGAGAAAAATTTGATTCGTTTCGATATGTCTGAATTTATGGAAAAATATTCAGTTTCCAAGTTGATTGGTTCTCCACCGGGATATGTAGGCTATGATGAAGGTGGTCAGTTGACTGAACTCGTCAAGAGAAATCCCTACAGTGTTATTCTTTTTGATGAAATAGAGAAGGCTCACCCTGAAGTATTTAATTTACTATTACAGGTTTTTGAAGAGGGAGAGTTAACAGATTCCTTTGGAAACAGAATAGATTTTAGAAATACAATAATAATTATGACTTCTAACATTGGGGCGAGATATATTCAGAAGGGAGGTGGACTTGGTTTTAAAGTGGATGATAAAATTGATAATGAGAAAATAAAAAATTTGATTATGGGAGAAGTAAAAAAGGTATTCAGGCCAGAATTTTTGAATAGAATTGATGAAATTTTAATTTTTGATTCACTAAATGATGATGATTTAAAGAAAATAATAGACCTTCTAATAGATGAATTAAATGAAAACTTGAAGAATCAGGAAATAAAAATAAGTCTTTCTCCAGAGGTTAAAAATTTCATTGTGGAATCCACATGTAAGGATAGAATCTATGGGGCAAGACCTTTGAGGAGAGCTATTCAAAAACATGTTGAAGATGTTGTTTCAGATCTGATAATAGAGGGAAAAGTGGTAAGAGGTGATGTGGTGGAGGTCTATCTTGATGTTGATGGTATTGCCTTTAGAAAATCTACATCTGAGGAAAAACTTGCTAAAACTGTTATTTAGGATGGTTAAATGGATGAGAGGATTGAAAAGATTATTGAACTCTTGAAAAGAGAGTATGGTGAAAATACTAAATGTGCCTTAAAATACAATTCTCCATTTCAACTCCTTGTGGCAACTATCTTGTCTGCACAGTGTACAGATGAAAGGGTAAATAAGGTAACCCCGATACTTTTTGAAAAGTTTAAAACCCCCAGAGATTTTATGAATGCAGATTTAAAAGAACTTGAAGAGTTGATAAGATCCACAGGATTTTTTAGAAATAAGGCTAAAAATATAAAAAATTGTTCAAAGATGATTGTTGAAAAATATGGTGGGGAAGTTCCACAAACTCTTGAAGAACTTGTAAAACTTCCAGGTGTTGCCAGAAAAACTGCCAATGTAGTTCTTGGAAACTATTTCAGAATTCCTTCAGGTATAGTTGTGGATACTCATGTCAAAAGGGTCGCAAAAAGGCTTGGTTTGACAGAAGAAAAGATTCCAGAA